>NZ_JANLWO010000285.1:0-10862 GCF_031364565.1 Chamaesiphon sp. OTE_20_metabat_361 | reverse complement strand
TTCAATGGGCGTAGGCTAGGCTTTAGGCTTTAGGTTCTGAGGATGAGGGGTTGCGGCTTGCCGCAACCCCTCATTTTTGATTGATGGAGTTAGGAATGATTACAACTGATACCAATCTCTCATCGAAATCCCTCGCCCTCACCCCGCCAGCGCCTCCGGCTCTGGCGGGGTGAGGGCGAGGGGTTTCGCTCTCAAAAGAAGGGTTTGTGAAGCGGATTTAGTATTACCTCTTACCCCTCACCTCTTACCTTTTACCCCTAAAGCCCAAAGCCTAAAACCTAAAGTCTGGCCTTAGCACTTAATCCGCTAATAAAATTTAATTTGGAACATTCCGTAATCTATTAGCGTCAATCTCATGTAAGCGGGTAAACATCAGACATCCGATGCACGACAGCAGCGGTCCAACAGAAGAATAATTTTCTCCGTTCGGGATGTCAGCAGCACATCCGTCGCGTAAATCTACTTAAACTGGGAAACTAAAAATGAAAAGAAATATTGTTGCATTAGTTATGCTTTGCTATTCAGTTGCCGCTTTCGGAATGAGTGCGCCTGCTAGGGCACAAATGGGTCAAAACACGATCGGACCATCTCTAGCCATCGGTGGCGGCAGTACGACAATTGGGATTGATTCCAAGTTCGGTGTGAGCGATAATCTATCACTGCGTCCTTTTGTATACTTCCCCAGCGGTGGTACTGTCTTTGGCAGTGCGCTCACTTATGATTTCAATCTAACCAACACTGGTAACAAAGTGCAAATCACTCCCTTTGTTGGTGGAGCTGTAGATATCGGTACTGGTGGCGGTTCCAGCAATACTGTCGTTAGTTTCGTTGGTGGAGCTGACTTTGACGTAACTGAGGCCGTTCAGTTAAAAGCAGCTTTAGCTGTACCTTTGAGCAGTGGCTATAGCACTGATGTAAGACTGGGTGCTGGTTTCCGCTTCTAATAATTGCAGTAGCTAACGATCGCACCCCAATGTGAGTGCGATCGAATCTCAAAAGCCTTCTCTAGTTTAGAGGAGGCTTTTTCGTGAGCCGATTATTTCTTAGCCTACAAAAACTCTTTCCCAAAACCAGATCGCACTCATCAAGATAATCCCTACTGAAATTAGCCGCCGCATAGTTAAATCCCAGGAAAACTTCCGCAAATATGAGAGTAGGAAGTAAGCAATCAGCACGATCGCAAATTGTCCTAATTCGATACCAATACTAAAACTACCTAGAGAAGTTAATAAATTAGTTCGCGGTAACTCTAACTCTTGCAAAGCCGAAGAAAAGCCTAAGCCATGAATCAGACCAAAAGCAAACGCTAACTGCCATCTGGCTTGAGGCTGCTTGCGCCACAAACTTTCAGACGCAATATAGGCGATCGAAAGTGCGATCGCGATTTCTACGAAGCGACTGGGAACGGAGATAATATTAAAAGCTGCTAGGAATAAGGTAAATGAATGTGAGAAGCTAAATGCTGTCACTACCTTGAGTAAATACGGCAAGCTGCCACCCAACATTAATAAACTAACTAAAAACAAAATATGGTCGTAACCAGTCCAAATATGCTCGATTCCCAAGCCAATAAAACTCGTGATTTGTTGCCAGATGGGAGCGTCAATTAAAGCCGCAGTTGTGGATGTGGGTGTGAAGACGAGATTGTCGATTCGATCGTTGCGGAAGACCTGTGCCAGACACCGAGCGGTCGCTACGCCTGGTACGAATAGTTTGTAATCGATGTTCAACCGATCGATCGGTTGTGCCCAATGATATGCCAATAATAAGCTACTGTGCGTTTCGGGAGTAGCATTGAGATTGTTTGGTAAATTTTGGGTCACACCAGCACGTACACTTGAGGTATTCGGTTTTGCACCTGCTGCTGTCAACCGAATTTTTTCATTCAGAAATTGCTGGAGATTTGCCTGATGTCTAGTTATTTCTGGAGCTGATAACTGTCGATCGCCATCGTCATCAAACTGAGTGACTAACCCTGTCGGGATGGTTAAATTAATCGTCACATCTGGTTCCCTAACCTGAATATCTGCTACGGATAAATCTGCCCAATGAGCCTGACTGGGTGATGCTAAAGCTAAAACCATTAACAATCCCAATCCCCATGACAGAGAGATTTGCCAAAGTTTAGAGCTGTGGAAATAAGGCATATTAGATCTCCTAAGTTGAGCTAGAGCGATCGCTTTTTAGGCGTCGGCGTTGTCGAGTTGAAATTGCTTAGACTCAGAAGACCTCAGTTCAATCCTGATAAGCCAACACCTAAACCCAGCGCTTGTCTGGCTCCAGCGTCAAATCGCGGGTCGATCGATTTAACCCGTTCGCGATACATTTGCACTGACGCTAAGTGCCCCCTTGCTTGAGCGATCGCCGCCGCTCGATCGATTACCGCCGGATCTTTGATTCCCGACTTTAACGCCGTCTCGATCGCCTGCTGAGCCGCTGCTAGCTTACCCATGCGTTGATATACAGCCGCTAAGGTATCCCATGTTTCGGGATCTTGGCGAATTTTAATCTCGGTTTGCATCAGGGTCAGAGCTTGAGCTAAATCCTCTGTCTGTCCGCGTTCGAGCAATAGTTGCGCCAATTCGCGCCGATGTCCGAAACCACTGAGATCCGATCGCAATCTGGCGACTGCTCGACCCCAAGTTTGGCTAGCCTGGGTGGGATCTCCTTGCAACCGTTGGACTCGTGCCAAGCCTCTGAGGGCAATGTGGTCGTAAGTCGTCGGCGTTTGCTGGTTGCTTAAGAAAAATCGATCGTATAAAGCGATCGCGCGTTGCTGGTATTGCGTTTGAGTCGGATCGGCTTGCCACTGTCGAACAGATAATTCTGCCATATTTAACAATGCTGGCGGATACTTGGGCAGAATTTCCAAAGCAGATGTATATAATTCCTCCGCCTGCTGAAGTTGTCCCCGCTTGTAATAAAACCGCCCCAATAAAGTCCGCACCCACGCCGAACTACCAGCCTCATCCGGTTCTTCAGCCGCGATCGCCGTTTTAAAATCCTGCACTGCTGCTGTATCCCGCCCCTGAGCGACTGCTACCAAAGCTCTAAGTGCAAAATTATTCAGCGTGGGCAGCCGCTGGACGGCGGTGTCGGCATTTTGCTGGGCGGCGCTGGTGTCCCCGACAGCTAGATAGTTAGTGGTCAACAGCGAGCGGGATTCTGCTTGTGGGGGAAGTTGTTTGAGTAAAGCTAAGGATTGGGTAAAGTCATGTTTTGCCGCTGCTACTTTCGCCAGCACTAAAATTGCCCCATCGTTATCAAATGGTAATTGCGCTAGCGATTGCTGTGCGGTCTGTTGGGCGAGGAGGTACCAACTACTTTCGCCAGTCGCTCGCGCCATTTTTAGGTAGTTTTGAGCTAATGCGGCGCGTTCGAGTCCGGCTGTGGGTTGCTGTTGAATGATACGTTGGTTGAAGGCGATTTCCTGTTGGAGATTTTTGGTAATACTCCCGACAACCGGACGCTGAAACGGATATTTCCAGGCTGGATTGGGGCGAGAGATCGAGGAAAGTACCGCATAAGACGCGATCGCGCCACCCAATCCGATGAGTGCGAAAAACCAGCGCAGTTTACGCTGGGACGCTCTGGATCTGAGAGAATTTTGCATAGTTAGCTAGTAGTTACTGGTGATTTACCGCAGTTCGATCGTCGTGGGCGAAGGCTCGATCGAGCCTGGTGGCCGAACGGGAGGTGGATTCACGATCGTCGTCCCCTCGCGGCGCTCTTGGGGAACTGGAGCGAACGGCGGCGGCACGATTGGCACTGGCGCAACAGTGGTGGCTCCTGTGTGGATTTCGACCTTTGTTACCCCGACATTCATCGAGCCTTCTTTAAGATCCGCAACTAGTTTGCGCGGATCTTTATAACCCAGCCTCGGAGCTAAAAGTATCGCTAGCCCCTGCGCCATCTCCGTTTTATTTTGAGCGATTGCCTCAGCTAAGGCCGTCATTAAGCTGCGATTGTCGTCGAGTTGGCGTTTGACGCGCTCGGCTTCTGCTAGTGAAATTTCTGGCGCAGTCGGTCGCCAAGTAATCCCGACTTGCCACCGCACACCACTAGCAGCCGAGTTGCCACCACTGTTAAAACCACCATTAAAGCTGTTGGAACCGAACGAGCTGTCGTTATTTGACGAACCCAGGTCGAGCTTGACGCAGAGATTAGAGCAATTATCCACGCCTGTTGAAAATGAAGAAAATTGTGCAAAACAGGGCGCTGCGATTGTAGTCAAACCCAGTAGGAGAGCAGAAAGTAGAGCATATTTCATGGTAGTTAGCTACAATATTCGATCGCATCCCTCAACTGGGTTCTGACTGCTGGCTGGTTAATTTGGCAATGCGAGATAAGGAAAACTTCCTTCAAGCGGTTTGTGACCTTGGGCGGGGTTCCCGGGGGTGCCCTCATAGGTCGCGTTATCACCCTTAATTGCCCCATTAGTAAGGACGCTCAGCGTGATATCAATGACATCATCCTTAATCAGCCGTCCGCGAATTGGGCTACCTTTGGCATTGAGAGCATTGCCATAACCACTAGGAGCCGTGGTATCGATTCGCATCACATCTGGTAAAAAGGCAGTTAATAAAGCATTCGTCCGAGCTTCATCGTTCCCCAATGCTTTGAGCGTGCGGACAGCTTCGGCACCGATTGGAGCCGCTGCGGGAGAGAGATCGGCTGTCGGCGGCACGCTATTAAAGGTATTGAGTAAATCATTACTGACGATTAAGCCCTCGTTGATGGCGGGACGAGCTAGGCGTTCTACCTGCTGGTATTTGCCAGTTGCGGGATCTCTGAGCGAAATTGTCTCCCAGATATCATAAGTAGTCGCCTCCGTTGTCCCTTGGAGAAATTTCTGCGGAATCCGAATGGCGATCGAATTGACATTAAATCCTTTAAAGGAGTCCACCGCTCGATCGGACGGACGGAAGCCAACCGCAGGGCCGATCCCAAGTGCCCCAGCTCGAACGCGGAAAAATTGTTCGACATCGAAGACAAATGGGTCTTCCCGTAAACCAGCAAATACGGAAATTTTGGAGCCAGCGGCTGCTAATTGATTGACAATTGGTGCCGGGGCACCCAACGGAGTAGTGCTGAGATTTTTTGCGGCGGTTTCTTTGCCATCCTTGATGACAGTCAGCTTCATTTGCTGCTGTTGGCGATCGTTTGGCGCACCAAATTCAAAGCGGAGCGTAATATCTTCTCGCCCTGTCGGTGTGGCATCCTTATCGGCAACGCGAGTTAGTTTAAATTCATAGCGGGCATTGGTACTAAAATAATACTGCTGGCGGGCGATCGAGCGTGGGTTGCTATTCATCACCAAGACGAGATCGCCTGGATTGGCATTTGGATTTTGATCTTGTTCCCGAAAAGCGTACAAGTCGGTCAAATTCAAACTGCGCCCTTTGGCATCAACCTCACCATCATCATGGTCGGAAGCCATCAAAGTTTGCGGTAGACTAGTTGCTGCCAAGATCGCCACAATCGAGATGCCGCCCAGCACTAAAGATTTTTTCCAGTTAGACTTAACAACCTGAAAAATTGAAACTGCCATATACAATCCTATTGATGATTATAAAGTGAATAAATTTGTCACTCTATGTCGATATACGCTGGTAGTTTCAAAACGGATCTTTAACTAGCTAATAAAAAATAGCTTACTCTAATAATCATTAGCTAGTTATGAGCGAGCTAAAAGTTATTTTTGTCGGTCGATCGGACAAACTTAATTCTCCGTCTGGCATACACACCAGAGCCAATAGCAACTAAGCTACCTAGGATCGTTGCTGGTTCGGGTACTGCGGTGGGAGTAACGTTGCCCACGCCAGTAATAGTATTACTAAAAGTCCCCACATCGGGATTATCAAAACCTGTGGTAACTAGAAAATAATTAGTACCAGCAGTCAGAGCTGTAGTAAATCCAGACAAGCCAATTGTCGGGTTATCATCATTGCCAATGAGAATATTTAGAAGTGGATTAGTAGGATTGAAGGAATTTTGATACAGAAAAGTGTAGTTGTCAAAATTCGCCGTACTCTGAAAAACATAGTTGTCTGGATCGCTGACTGTAAAACCGAAACTGCTGTAGGAAACGGCTTCTCCCGATGCACCAGCTATAGCTGTTGGCGGGCTATTGAAATTTTCGACAGGTCGGTTCCATGTTGGAGCATCCATGGTAGTTTCAGTGTAATTAAAGGTAGCAGCTTGAGCATTAGGAATAACAAACGAAGATATCAAAGCTGTAAATCCAAATAAAATGCTAGTACTAGTAAAAGCAATTTTGGTATTTGCAAACATAGTTTTAATCTGATAACGGCAACATCTACCTATCTTAGTCAGTTATCTTTATCTAACGTCAAGCGGTTTTATGATTTTAAAAAAATTTCAGCTAATATGCTTAGTTATTCAGGCTTTTACAGGTATTTTATTCATGAAAAGATCGGATTATCTCCGCTAAAACACTTAAATTTAATGCCAAGTTTCTATTATAAAAAACAAAGTTATAGCAATAAAAATTCAATGTATTCATCTAATACGAATACATTATTTTTAAAGATTTCAAAAATAAAATCTTATTGAATATGTGTGATTTTAAATTTTTCAGTCAGTGAAAGTAGCATTAAACAAAGTGCGATCGGTAGACAAATGTTGTATCATCATCTCAAGCTTTATTAAAGTTGTCTTTGTAAATCGAATCTAGATCTGCGTTAGCAGTACCGATCGATCCGAGATATCTGTGTATACGCTCCTCATCCCCGAATGGATCTCAATTAGTCACAGTGGAGTTGAGATCTGCCGATCGGGCGAGACAATTCTGGTAAGTATCAGCTATAATGCCTCTACGGCAGCATTTTCCTCCCTCTGTAGCCAATGGTTGAAACCGCAAATTTACTCTCAAAAATCGCTGAGGGGGATCGGAGTGCATTATCGAAACTATACGATCGCTATGCACGGACAATTTACGCGATTGCTTGGAAAAGTCTCAACTCAGTTGAGGACTGTGAAGAAGTTGTCTTAGACGTATTTGCCCAAATCTGGCGGATTGCTGACAGGTTTGATGTTAGCAAAGGTTCGGTCGAACAGTGGATTTTTATGCTGGTGCGCAGTCGCATCCTCGATCGGTTGCGGAAGTTGCAACGGCTCGATAAAGTTAATACAGCGATTTCTGATGCAAAAGGAATCGATTTGCCAACTATCAGCGTAGATCCAATTGAAGCGATCGAAGTTGACGAACGCCGACAATTAGTACTTGCGGCATTAAGTCAGATTCCTGCCGCACAACTTGAGGCGATCCAATTGGCTTACTATCAAGGTTTAACTCACACTGAGATTGCCGCACGGACGGGACTGTCGATCGGTACTGTCAAGACGCGACTGCGGCTAGGATTGAGTAAACTAAAAGTAGCTTTCAAAACTGAATTGTAGTAACGGATTGGTAAAAGTCAAAGATTATCATTTTTAGTCAGATCGCTGCTGCAAATATTCACTCTCGAAAATTTTCCCGGCCCCCGATTGCTAACTTTAGCCAAAAGTATCATCCTTTGCTGGATAGATTCGATCGATAAACGGAGCCTGGGCAAAAACAGTAAGTAATGCCGCAGATATTCATCAGGCACTACTAAAACCCCATCATCCCCCGTTTCTACACTTAACTCATGAACGAACATCGATGTTTTTGCGATCTCGCCCCACTATACGCGCTCGATCTGCTCGATCTTGAAGAACGGCTCTGGGTAGAGGCTCAAATATTAGCTTGCCCCGATCTGGCTGAAGAACTTGCAAGTTATCAGGCTGCGGTGGGTGTCATCCCCTATAGTGCGCCCGCCGTGCCGATGGCAGCAGATCTCAAGGCTCGGTTATTCGATCGAATTGCGGCTCCTGTCGAGCAGCTAAGTCCAGCCGCTGCTGGGCAAACCAGTCCTAATTCTCAGCTAGAAACCCATGTCACAGAGCGCTCCGAACCAGCGATGGTGACAATGAGAGCCGCAGATCTACAGTGGCAACCCTACCAGACAGAGGGAGTAGAAGTTGCCATCCTCTTTCTCGATCCTCTCAACCGGATGTGTTCTGCCATCGTCAAAGCAGCAGATGGAGTCATCTACCCACTCCATCAACATCATGGCATTGAAGAAATCTACATGTTAGAGGGAGAACTCGAAATTGATGGGCAAGTTTACCTCGCAGGGGACTATATTCGATCGTACCCCGATTCGATTCACCCGCCTGCAACTACCAAGGGCTGTAAGTTTTTGGTGCGGGCTTGTATCGATGATAATTATGACAAAAATTTGGTAGCTCGATCGACACTAGATTAAAATTGCGGAAGCTACGATTGAGTGTCTTCGACCCACTTAGTATACAAGTCAGGACGTTTGGTTTGCGTGCGATCGAGTTGTTGTTGATGCCGCCACTGGGCGATTTTTTCGTGATTGCCGGACATTAATATGTCAGGAACGCGCCAACCGCGAAATTCTGCGGGACGCGTGTAATGAGGATAATCGAGCAACCCATCCTCAAAACTATCGGCGTAGATCGATGCGGCTTTACCGACGGTACCCGGTAGCAATCGGGTAATTCCATTGATAAGAGTGAGCGCCGGAATCTCGCCACAAGTCAGCACAAAATCACCCAAAGAAATCTCACGATCGACAATATTCATCACCCGCTCGTCGATCCCTTCATAATGACCGCAAATCAGCACCAATCGATCGTAGTTAGTTTGCAGCTCGTGAAATAGGGCGCGATCGATCTTTTCGCCCTGGGGACTCATCAATAGTACCTGACTGCGGGGAAAACTCGGCAGCGATTCAACCGCAGCAAAGATCGGTTCTGGCTTCATCACCATCCCCACACCACCGCCATAGGACTCATCATCGACCTTATGATGACGATCGATCGTAAAGTCGCGCGGATTGGTAATATGCACCGTGGCAATCTGCTTGGCTAAGGCTTTGCTCATTAAGCCGCAACCGAGCGGCGATGTGAAAAAGTCTGGGAAGAGGGTGATGATGTCAAAACGCATCGGAGGAGATGGGAGATGGGAGATGAGGGGACGGGGAGTGCGGGAACAGGGGAAACCCCTGTCTTGTCTCACCTCTTTTGACGGGTTCCCCGTCAAAAGGTGAGCCGCAAGTAGAGCACCTTTCCAAGATAGATCTGTAGGTTGGGTTGCGGATGCGCGCTCTGGAGGTTTCCTCCAGATTGAGCGCACCAAGCAGAAGAATGAAACTAGAGCAAACCTAAGAATAACTAGCCGTGAGTTGGGGTAGTAAAACTTCCAATTCCAGATTGGCAGCGGCGGCGGCTAATAGATCGAGATCTGCTAGATCGGGGAGATAGGGTAGACAACCGAGGACGGGCGTACTCGTAAGCGATTGAATCAGCTCGGCTGGTGCCCAGTTAGCAATTTCAGTGTCAGTGAGTGGCTGGGGACAATTAAGCACGATCCCGCGTAGTTGGACATTATACTGCCGCGCTAGAGCGACATTGGCGACTGCCGAGCCGATCGAGCCGAGTTTGACGGGGACGACTAAGATTGTTGGCAATCGCCACTCTCTTGCTAAATCTGCCACGACTAGCTCGGCAGTAACTGGTGTACCCAAACCCCCGATCGCTTCTACTAGGATAAAATCTTGCTGTTGGCGCATCTGTTGGAGTGCTTGCCAAGCTAGCCCTAGATCGATCTCGACACCCGCTTGACTGGCGGCGATCGGTGGGGCGAGCGGCTGTTCGAGATAAATTGGGTTAATCTCGGCGATCGAGCGATCGAATAACTGACTATAGAATTCGCGATCGCCGCTAC
Source organism: Chamaesiphon sp. OTE_20_metabat_361 (assembly GCF_031364565.1). Taxonomy (NCBI): domain Bacteria; kingdom Bacillati; phylum Cyanobacteriota; class Cyanophyceae; order Gomontiellales; family Chamaesiphonaceae; genus Chamaesiphon; species Chamaesiphon sp. OTE_20_metabat_361. Next base: position 1,063 of record NZ_JANLWO010000285.1, on the reverse strand, counting down.
CGCACTGAATCGGCTTGAGAATGCCCCAGTTTTCCCGAGGACGATACTTTTTGCCATAGGCGATTAATGCTGCGGTCAAGACGGTTTTACCCGCCTCTGTGTCGGTACTAGTAATTAGAAGCATTTAGATTAATTGAGAATTGAGAATTGAGAATTGAGAATGCGTTCCCACCTTTGTTTCCCAATCGTGGAAACGCACCAAGCAAACCCCACTGGGCGTGATACCTGTCTTTGTAACCTAACAATAATCCACCTTCTAGGTGGGGGATTTAGCGGATGCGCGCTCTGGAGGTTTCCTCCAGATTGAGCGCACCAAGCAAACCCCTGTTATTTGTTAAATTAAAACCGTCCTAATCTGGATCGCTATTGTTGCCTGATGGCGCGGAGTTTCTATTTGGGCGAATGCGTTGTGGTGCCGTACTTTTAGCATCGGGCACGGGAATCGCCACCGATGGTTCGGGCACGGGAATGGGTCGGGCGTTTTCTGGGGTAGCTGGGCTAGTATTGGTTGGCGGGGATTCCGCTTCGGGCTGACGGCGACGTGGCGTGGGGGTTTCTTCGGTGGCTTCGACCTGACGGCGGCGACGGCGCGGGGTGGGAGTTTCTTCGGTGGATTCGACCTGACGGCGGCGACGGCGCGGGGTGGGAGTTTCCTCTGTGGATTCGCTGCGATCGCGCTGAACTTGGGGAGTCGGTTCGACCTGCACTCGATTGCGGCGACGTCTGCGGACTGGGCGCGGCGATTCGGTGGCTGTGGGCGTGGGGGTGACGCTAGGGGCAGGCAAGTCGATCCCGCCGGGAAGATTATTAGGGGCTGAATTTGGATTGGGGTTAGTCGGAATGGGGGCGATCCCATTGCCTTCGATCGGTGCTGGGGTACCTGGGGGTAGGCTGGAGTCGGGGCTGGGTGAGGGATTAATGCTTGGTGTCGGTATCGGTGTCGCTGTCGGGGAGATGGCGACTTGAGTGACGCTCAATTTATAGGGAAATATGCTGCCTTTGATGCCTTTAATCGGACGTAGCTCGATCGTATAATCGCCAGATGCCGGGATTTGACCGCGCC
>NZ_JANLWO010000239.1:0-1777 GCF_031364565.1 Chamaesiphon sp. OTE_20_metabat_361 | reverse complement strand
GACTTACCAATTTTCGACATCATTTCTTCGTCGATTGAGTTCAATGTTGGCTTATTAATCAGACCCACATCAATACCTTCTTGTTTGAGACGTTCGACTGCATCTAACGATCGGTATAAAGCTTCACCAAAACTGACGATATAGCCTTGAGTACCTTCACGAATTACTTCATCTTTACCGGAGACAAATTTGTAATCACCGCCGAAGAAATCCTTACCGTTGGTATCTAAAATAGCGGGTACTTTAGAACGAGTTGAGAACACAAAGCGTAAACCTGGATTGTAGAAAATTGTTTCCAAACAGGCTTTCATTTGATGGGGGTCGGCGGGGAAGTAGAGATTGGTAGCAAAACCATCGCTCAAACCATTGTCGGCGAACATGTTGTTCAAACCGAAGTGGCAAGTGTTGTCCGCCATGTCGTCGATCCCAGAGTGGGAGAAGTGGCTGAGGACGTTGGAATTGTTCAACCGCGCCATTGTGATTTCGGAAATACACATTTCCAGGAATGCGCTGAAGGTGCCGAAAATCCCTTGTTTGCCTGCTTCCATGCCGAACCCAGCAGCGGCGGAGAAGTTACCGCGCTCCATGATGCCGGAGGAGATGAAGATGTCAGGATAGGCATCGTGAATCTTTTTCAGACCGCAGGAGCCTTCGAGATCGCTATCGATGACCTTTACTTTTTCGAGCCGCTCGGTTTCACTCATCCGTCCGAGGATGGCGACAGCAGCATCGCCGAAGACGTTGCGGTTGGCATCCCATTTATCGCTCGAACCCATGAATGTATATTCATTCTTGGGTGCTTTGATGCCTTTGAGGTGGTCGGCGGCGGCTTGTTGACTGTGGGATTCGAGATATTCGATCGCAAGTTTGACCGAAATTACGTCGTGCCCGTGGGTTTGACCTTCTAAACCGACGATGCCAGGGCACATCGGGCGATGGTTAATTACCGCGATCGGCCCAGCAGTATTGACAGCTTGACAAATTCGTGCATACAAGTCATCGATATCTTCGCCATTCCCTTCGAGGATCTGCAAACCGTGACCGACTAAGGTTTTGGCAACGGTGGTACCGACGAGATACTTGGATGGATGACCCGCGATCGTCACGTCGTTATCATCGATAATCAGTTTGACATTGAGATTCTGGGCGACAGCTAACCGTGCGGCTTCAGCGTCGTTACCTTCTTGCTGCGAACCATCGGAACCCAAGCAGAAAGCAATTTTATTCGGGTTTGCCATCGCTACACCGTTGACGTATGGCCACATGTGACCCAATCGACCGGAACTGAATTTCACACCAGGCGTAAAGCCTAATTCTGGGTGTCCGGGGAGGTGAGAATGGGCGGCACGGTATTCCATTAACCGTTCGGCTGGTAAGTCACCATTAAGGGTAGACATCAAGTATTGAGTAGCAACGCGGTGTCCGGCTTCATCAAAGAAAATGGGCACGTATTTTTCAGCCGCACCACGAAATAGCGCATCCAGAATCATTACTTCGGGCACGGTATCGAATGGCCCGCCTGTATGTCCGCCGACACCTCGCGCTGCACCTGTGGCGGTGAAAAACACGATCGCGTCACGACACAGTTGGATATTATCTTTGAGGCTGGTTTTTTGTTCGTTAGTCAGTGTGGGATTGCTAACATCTAGGCTGATGCGTTTGTAGGCGTTGAGATCGATCGGAAATGTTGTCATAAATTTAGGGTGTAGTAAATTATTGTATTCAGACAAGCCAGAACTGACTTCGGCGTAGTCCTCTACCCCCCCAACCCCCCCTT
>NZ_JANLWO010000672.1:0-1510 GCF_031364565.1 Chamaesiphon sp. OTE_20_metabat_361 | reverse complement strand
GTCTAGTAGTGTCGATCTCGAAGAGCGATCTCCGCTTGGGTGAGTTTATTATGTTCGTTACCGCTGATGGATTGAGATTGCGATCGGTTGTTTTATGCAAAAAGTTCGATCGCCACCGATCCGGGATTAAGTGCCAGTGATGCGATCGAAGACTCCATCTGAGAGCCATTCTGCTGTCGCTTTAAAATTGCGGGCAGGCGTAGGCAGCATTTCGATATAGGTCGCTTGTCTGAGCAAATGACCGAGATTGCCCTTGACTTCCACGCGATCGAAGATCTCTGCCACGCTTTCGGCAAGCCCTAGCTTCATCAGGGTGCCCCGTAACTGCACTTTGGCAGGGATGAGGGAGCGGTTTTCTGCTAGGGCTTGAAGATTGTGGGCAATCGCGGCTCCTTGTTGGTACGCAACTTGGGCGATGGCTGGTAGTGGATGTTCTGGATTGGTAACACAATCACCTGCTGCAAACACATTGAGAAAATCGGGAAGCTGCAACGTCGGCGTAACGTGCAGGCGAGCGGCACGATCGCGATGCTCGTTGGGAATCGGTAATGTTTTAATTAAGGGGTGGGGAGTCGTCCCTGTCGTCCAGATGATGGTTCCGGCGGTCAGCGTTTCGACTCGATCGTGCCGGAGTAGCTCGATTTCACCAGCACGTACCGATTTGACTTCTGATTCCAAGCGGAATTCTACTGGAATCGCTCGGTGCTGCAATGCTACTTCTGCTACGTTCCGCAGTTGTTCGGGATCGCCTTTAAGAATGTCCTGTCCGCGTTGGACGATCGTCAGGCGGATTTCTGCTACCGTTCCACCTAAAGGTGCATACCATTCTGGTAGTAAATCCGCCAAGGTGCCTGCGAGTTCGACACCCGAACGTCCCGCACCTAAAATTGCGACCGTGAGCATCTGCCGCCGTAGGTCGGGATCTTGAGTTTGGCTGGCTTGCTGGAGACGATCTCGCAAATGTTGTCCGAGGGTCATCGCATCCCAGTCCGTCCGAAATGCAATGGTATTATCTTGTGCTCCAGGAACATTGAGATAATTGGTGACGCTGCCCAAAGCGAGCACTAAATTTTCATATCGATAGTGCAAGCCCGAGGCTAGGTAAATTTGCTGCTGTTGCAGATCGATTTGAACGATTTCATCTTTAACAAAGGCAATTCCCGTATGCTTGAGCAAGTCATCGTAACGTATCCGAATCAGTCGATCGTTCATCTCGCCGCTGAGGAATTCATATAGTAGCGGTTTGAAGGTAAAATTCCATGCTCGATCGATTAAGAGCGTCGGAACTGAATAGCGTTGATGATGTAGATGCAGGGCGGCAAACAATCCGACGAAGCCGCCACCCAGAATCACAGTCGGATATCGAGTCTCGTTCAAAGTTTTACGCTCCAAATTAGTTGGATGAATCGAAGTAGGGTTCGCCTAAATTCAGGCGGCAAAACTCACACAGCGATCGCCATGATGCAGGGATCGGACAGTGCGTCGGCAAATCCCGCGACGATCGCGAGGC
>NZ_JANLWO010000634.1:0-2876 GCF_031364565.1 Chamaesiphon sp. OTE_20_metabat_361 | reverse complement strand
CAAATTCGGCAACTGACTAGCTCCGTCTAGCAGGCTGTAGTCACTGTGCATGTGCAAACCAACGAAAGACATAGGGCAATATTTAGCGCAGGTAGATAGCGTTATTATAATACCCCTTTCAATAGTACTTCAGCACTATTTTAGTGAAATTTGGCTACACCGAGATTAAATTTGATACTATGTACATAATTGCGTACATAAAATATGTTCTCTACCGAAATCACCTCGCCGACTGAAGCCAGAGCTGGATTCTTTCAATTAATCGATCGAGTCGCTCAGAGTCACCAAGTTTGTATCATCAATCGCCGCGATGGTGAGAATGTGGCTTTGATCGCCGAATCAGATCTTAATAGCCTCATCGAAACCGTCTATCTGTTCCGTTCTCCTGCAAATGCGCGTCACTTACTCGATTCGATCGATGAATATCGCTCGGGTAAACTAGTGGCGCAGAGCATTGAAGAATTACTCCAGGAGTTAGGGATCGATGGCGAAGAAGAAAAAATCTGAAGAACCGCCAGAAATAACTCCCGTTCAAATTATTCGATCGAGTCCGGTATTTACTGCCAAATTCAAAGAGGACTTGGGTTGGTGGTATAAAAATGATTCTAAAAAAGCAGCTAAAATCCTAGATATGGTAACAGCCGTAATGTCAGATCCGTTTACCGGAATTGGCAAGCCGGAACCTTTAAAGTATCTAGATTCGGATTATTGGTCGCGCCGCATCGATCTCGAACATCGATTAATTTACATAGTGAATAACGAGCAAATTATCTTCTTCGCCTGTCGCTATCACTATGAGTAACTGGTTACGATCGCAGTTGGCAAGAAACTAGAATTTTAAATCATAATCTTCCTCTAAGGGAAGATCGAAAATAGCTCCTCTTGCAATCAAATCTTGTTTCATTAATTCAGAAACGCCTGAGTTATATCCAAACTTAGTATTTTTGACGTCAGCATCATTGAGATTGGCTTCTCTTAGATTAGTATCTCTTAGATCGGCACTATTTAAATTTGCACCAACAAGGATGGTATTCATCAGGCTAGCACTACTCAAATTGGCATAAGCCAAATTAGTACCACATAGGTTCGCATACGTTAAATTGGCATAAATTAGATCGGCATACATCAAATTGGCATGACTTAGATCGGAACGACTTAGATCGGCATATCTCAAATTAGCATGGCTCAGATTGGTGTGACTTAGTTCAGAACTTCTCAATTTTCGATAAAGTATCGGTCGTTCGAGAACATCTTTAATTAAAATCTGTTTCCGCAACAAATAGAGAGATTGCTGAGATTCAAGCGAAGTAGCAATAAACGCGGCATCCTGAAAAACTGAAGATACTTCTTCAAATTTTACCAGTTTTTCGGATCTCGATTTGTCGTTATTTATCGATGGACGATCGAGATTTTCTCGCGCTAGATCTTCATCTCGATCGATAGCATGACGATCTAGATTTTCGATTATTTTTGCAGTTGGAGTATTATTAAAGTAATTATCGATCGCTTCTTCAACTTTAGTGTGGTCTATCATCTAACTAACCTGCATAGATCTATATATTTTAAAAATCTTTTTGGGTCAATAATATCGATTCAGCTATCGATTTTATATCTCTAACTGCCACTTGAATGTGGGATTTGTTGTAGATTGCCGAGTTTGGATATACCTCTTCACCTTCTTGGAAACAAGCACAGTCATAATTGTTACGACTAGAAATAAATCCTGTGTCGAGTATTCGTCGTGCTGACTCTATGTTGGTGCCATGATACCCTACTAATTCAACAGGATCGAGGATGGAATCGGACATTTAGATCGGGTAGCCAATTATTTTATTCTAGCTTTGTTTCCTGGTAACAGCTACTTTCTGCGAAGGGGACTGTATGCACTAATAAATTTGCTTTTCGGTCACATTTTCTCTCTCGTTCGTGTAACGTAGGTGAAGCCTAATCGCCTTTGCTATGGTAATACGACAGTTACTTTGCATATTTTGCATACCAACTGTCGTCTTTAGTGAATTAGATTTCTCGATTCAGATCGACTCCTCAATTGTCAATAAAAACTACTAGCACGATTGGCGATGCTACTTTTGCCAATCGTACTGTAGCAGTAAATAATATACTAACAACGTTAGCGGATTGTTTTGAGTGCATCTTCTTGCTTCATCACCATATCGGTAAAGATGCTCATCACCGTGCGATTGCGTAATTTGATATTGGCATTTAGCGCCATCCCTGACTTGAGTGTCGATGGCTTACCTTTGATCGTCATGCTCTGTTTGTCGAGCTTGATGATGGCTGGAAACCGCTCGTAGGGGTGGGCTTGGTCGGCGGGTAACGCGTCAGAGCCGATCGAGACTACCTGACCTTTAACGTCACCAAACTCCGTAAAGTTAAAGGTGTCAATCCGCACATCGACAGGCATTCCGGGCTTGACAAAACCAATATCTCTATTGGTGATGAACACTTTGGCAGTTAAGATACTATCAGGGACAATCTTTAAGATTGGTTCGCTCGAAGTAGCGACAAAACCTGGCGTTCCAGCTTTGAGTTCAAATACGGTACCACTAACGGGGGCAACGATATCTTGATATTTGAGATTGATTTTCGCCTGACTGATTTGGGCATTAATATCGGCAACTTTACGATCCATTTCGACGATGGTTTTATTTAATTGCCCATCTATTTCAGCAATTTGTTTGTCATTAGCGGCAATTTTGGCAAGCAAGTCTTTCTGGGAAACTGCAACCGTATTTTTGAGTTTTTCGCGACTTTGACTGGTTGCCATTGTCAGACGATTGTATTCACGATCGAGTTGAGCGATTTCTTGTTGATTCTTCTTGATTTGTTGTTGTTGGCTCTGAATTTCGAGACGGGAA
>NZ_JANLWO010000625.1:0-2332 GCF_031364565.1 Chamaesiphon sp. OTE_20_metabat_361 | reverse complement strand
TTGCGAAAGTAAAAATGCAATCTTTTTTAGTATCGTTTTCATCTAAAGTCTCCCCTATTCCCTATTCCCTATTCCCTGAGTAGATAGCTCGATCGAATTTACCGATCTGGTGGCTGCGGTTTCGTGGGGGTGGCGGTGGGTGGTGTTGAAGAGCGGGCGCGATCGATTTCTGCTGGATTGCTGGGGGGAATGCCGTCGATCGAGATCAGGGATTCCATGACAGATTTGACGATGGGGGCGGCGACATTACTACCGAAGGCTTTTTCTTTACCTTTGGGTTCGTCGATCGCGGCAAAGACGACGTAGCGACGTTGACCATCGACAGGTAAGATGCCTACAAAACTGGTAATTTTTTTGTCGTCTTGTTTGTAGCCACCAACGACAGCTTTTTGAGAAGTTCCGGTTTTCCCAGCAATCCGATAGCCGGGGATTTTGGCTCTTTCGCCCGAGCCACTAGTGACGACGCTTTCCATCATCTCTAAGACGGCTTGGGCATTCTTGGGCGAGAAGATCTGACTGGGTTGGGGTAGTGTTGGTTTATCTTTGCGAATTCCTTCACTATCATATAAGCCTTCGACAACGTGCGGTGTGACTAATTTCCCACCATTGGCAATACTCCCAATCAGCGTCACCATTTGAATCGGTGTCAGCGAGAACCCTTGTCCGAATGCCATGTTAGCGGGATAGATCGGTGAGGCGACAAACTCTTCCCGACTGAGGAGTTTGCCTCTACCTTCGAGTGGTAAATCGATGCCAAATTTTTGACCTAAGCCGATACGTTGCAGCCAATCATAATAGACTTTCGGTTTGAGCCGCTGCATGATTTTGACCATGCCGATGTTGCTCGAACGTTGCAAAATCTGGGCGATATCGACCGTGCCGTTGCCTTTTTTATCGGCATTGCGGATCGAATCTTGACCGATCGTAATGAGGCCGCTGTCTTTAACGGTGGTTTGGGGGGTAATGATGCCGTTTTCCAATGCGATCGCCACCGCAATCGGTTTAAAGGTCGATCCTGGTTCGTAGACATCGGACACAGCGGCATTTTGCAGTAACTTCGGTGCTTGCAGATCGCCGACGATTTTGCCGTATTCCCGCACGTCTCTGGCGTAGTGGTTGGGGTCATAGGTAGGTGCGATGACTAATGCTCGCAGTGCGCCCGTGTCCGCATCCATGACAATGACCGTTCCTCTGCGGGCGTTCCATTCTTCCATTTTCAGGCGCAGGGCTTCTTTCGCAGCGCGTTGCAGCCGGAGATCTACCGTCAATTTGAGCTGTAAATCATCGGTATGTAAGAAGTCTGGCGTGACGCGATCGGGTAAAAGTACACCTCTATTGCCACCAGTTTTTGTCAGTTGATAGCGAGCGATTTTGCGCTCCAACAGCGATGACTGACTCAACTCTACGCCAGCTTGCGGCTTGCGCTCCCAATCTAGATAGCCTAAATATTCGGCTACCAAATTCTCTTGGGGATAAAATCTGGTGTAGTCTAGTTCGCCCTGGGTAACATCCAAACCATCGAGTTTTAACGCCACAATCCGATTGCGGACATCTTCTGATAAACCAGATGCGATAAACACCCCCGTCTGGCGGCGCTGAAATTTTTGCGCCAATTCTGGCACCGTCAGATCGAGAATCGGTGCGAGTCTTTGCGCCATGTCTTGCGGTGTCACGGCGACTTGTTTGCCATTTTTGGGCAAGCCTCGACCACGTAAGACTTCGCTAAACTTGCGCGGATGGGCATAGAGCGTATAGCTAGGTCGATCGATCGCCAGTTGATTATTGGCGCGATCGACGATCGTTCGCCGGGGGACGAAGGGACGCTTATTAATACTCTGTTGCTGCTGTGCTTTGGCTTGTAGTCTCGGTGCATCGACAATTTGCAGCCAGATCAACCTCAAGAGCAATCCCAAAGAACTCATCCCCAATACCAGCCAGACTCCGGCTAGGCGCAGATTGACATTGTTGAAATCGAGCGACCGTCGCTGGATCGATCTGCGCGGACGTTGGCGTAGCCTCTCCCCTGGAGAATCGTCACTAAATTGCCCTGACTTATTCCGGCGAATATTGCTCATTTGATTAACACATTGGTAATAAAAAGCACAGAAAATTTTATTATTCGCTAGTATCTTAACGAAAATGTAACATTTAAGTCGATCGACCTGATAAAATCGGTTAGGATTTGAACACACTGCTGCGATCGATCTCAAATTAAGTCTCCAAAAAGGCAGATCGAGCGACATTTAGATCGATGTCTTCAGCTAGTTTAGAGCATGTCCAAACAATCAAATTGCTAGCTTGTTTTCGGTTGCTGGTTATACATTTGCTTTAC
>NZ_JANLWO010000586.1:0-3086 GCF_031364565.1 Chamaesiphon sp. OTE_20_metabat_361 | reverse complement strand
CAAGGCTTACGCAAACTTCCCGAAACCGTCAGACAGCCCACGATGATTCGCGAATTATTTCGCGCAGCGCATTCGATCAGGGGTAGTGCTGCCATGCTGGGACTTATTGACGTGCTGACGATCGGCAACCAGTTTGTAGCCAACTTTAGACTGCTCAAAGAGCATCCGCAAATTGCGGTAGACAATCAACTCCAATCGCTATTTCTGGAGAGTTTTGGGTTTTTGCAAGCCGGGATTAATGATGTGCGGATCGCTCGCGATCCTTACTCGCGCGACCCCGAACTAGGAGATCCCATCGGCGATCCGGTATTTGAAGAACTCAAAGCTTATCTTCAGCACTTAGTGGCTACCAGTGAAGCCGTCGCCGCACCAGCGCCAGAACGCAGTTCGGCTCAAGATCCGGCGATCCAGCAGGTATTTGGTGAGTACGTCACTCGCAAACTAGACGAACTAACCAGTTTGTGTCTCCAAGCAGATAGCCCGGAACTCCGCGTGCAGATGCAGCAAATTTGTCAAAAGCTGGGCAATCTCGGTGAAAATTTTGAATTCCTAGAGTGGACGAATTTATTTACTGCTTGTCGGTTGGCGATTGCCAATCCCAGTAATTTCCTCGCCCAACTCGGTCAAAGTATCAGTAACGCTGTCAAACAGGCACAAGTGCTCGTGTTGGCAGATCGGCATCAGTCGATCGGGATTACGCCCGAGTTGGAAGCCCTAATTGCCAGCCAAAATCGGACTACCAGATCGTCACCACCGCCCAGTGACGATCCGAGTACCTGGAAATTGGATGAGTCTAGCGATCCGATGGCGGGGATGGTGATGATTAGTGATGGCACTACCCAAAAACTCCCCGAACTAATCTCGATTAGTGGTGGCAAAGTTGAGGCATCTGGAGCGGAATTTCAATCGATCGGTCATAACAGCCTGAATTTTGCTGACTCGCTCGCATCGCTAGATACTGAGTATGATGCGGATGCGATGGAGTTGAACGAGTTTATGAGCTTACTCAGTGACGATCTGCCCAGTGAAGGAACTTGGATGCAGGATGATGATTTCCTAGATCGCGATCTGCCATTGTTAGATTTGGGCAATTCAGATCCCAATAAATTCTACTCCCAAATGTTCGAGCCAGACCCAGAAACGGCAGCGACCGATCGAGTAGATGTGGTAGTTACTGGCAATAGTGCTGAGGCAATTGTCAGTCCTGGTTCGCTCGAACTACCCTCAGATGCCGATACTTATGACGAAGAAACATTTTACAATCCCGATCTAGGCACCTTCGACGGCGATTTCCCCGGTTTTTGGTCGGATACCGAGCTAGCCCCGTCCCAGCAACAGCCGGGATCTGCCGATCTCGACCTGCTGGCGAATATCGATGGTCAACTTCAGCCACTGTCTTCAGTTGGCGATCCGATCGATCTCCCCGCACCAGATTTTGGATTAGATCAACCCATGAGCGGTTTGTTTAGCACCGCTGCTACTGCTGAGGATTGGGCTGAGTTAGAGAATTTACCACCGATGGCACTCGCGCCAGATGTGCCAGAATTGCCGGATCTCAGCGCACCTAATAGCGATTTCGCTCCCGTGGCGACACCAGCAGCGCAAGTCGATCGCGAGCCTCAAAGTACTGCCGAGCCAGTCGCATGGGCGGACGCGCCAGCTTCCGAGAGCCTGTTTTTGGAAGCATTAAACTATGGCAATCGCCCCGATTCAGACAGTTTCTCACTCTCTTTAGAACATTTAACTGCGGATGAATTACCGCAATCGATCGTCGAAAAAGACCAGATTGCCGATGAATTAAATAACTGGATTGATAACTCTATCGAGCAAAACGATCTCGCAGGTATCGGTACATTCGACCTCGATATGTTTGGTGACGAACCGCCAGTTGCCGCCGATTCTCAGCTAATCGACTTCGATCTAGATAGCTTAAATGAGCCAAATCTGGGTGAATTAGATCTCGATATTCTCGATCGCGAGCCACTGGTCGAAACTGCCGATCCACACGTTACTAATTTAGATTTAGCGCGATCGCTGGCTACTGAATTAGGTAGTAACGAGCCACTAGTAACCGATCTGGATGACTTAGATTTAGATCTACTCGTTGGCGGAGCCTCTCGGAACGAGAATCGCGAACCAGAACTCGCTCCTGGCGATCTGCCGATGAGTAACTTAGATCTGTCCGAATCGAGCGGCAAACCCCTAACCAATGAGCTGGAATCGATTGCCCGATCGCCACTTAACGACGATCTTATCGATTTTAATCTAGATTTGTTCGGTGATAAGAGCGCTTTATCAGACTTGGCTAGTGGTGACGGGTCGAGTGATTTTAATGCCGATCGAGAACTAGGTTTGAGCGATGATTTTAGTAACTTAGATTTTAATGTAGAGTCAGATCGACTTGGCGATTTAAACTTTGACTTTGATGACTTGGCGCTTGGTTCGTCCTTCGATCCTAGTCCAGTCGATCTCGACCTAGACTTTTTGAACATTGGCAGTGAGCCAGTTGTCGGCTCATCTGAGCCGACAGCAGAGTCAGTACCATTAGAGTCAGACGATAACATTGAGGTTACTGATGATGGTGCTTTCGGTCTGGATTGTTTAGGTGCCACCGAACTCAATTCGGATGATATCTCATCTCTAAATTTAGAGCTAGACTCAAATGCTGAGTCAGGACTGCTAGACTTCGATGCCTTGAGCGGACAATTAGAATTAGAAATCGATAACATCGATCGTACTAATGATGGCGCTCTAGATCTCGATTCATTAGGTGAAACCGAACTCAATTTAGACGAAACATCCTCTACAAATTTTGATAACTTAGACTTTAATCTTGATGATTTTAGTTCTGAATTAACCGATCGCGAATTGACATTAGATGGATTAGACGGGTTGGATTTACCAGCCGCAGATCTCCCAGATTTTGGCAACTTAGATGCCTTAATGGGTGTCACTGCCTTGGGTCTGGGTGTGGGCGGTGCGATCGCTATAGGCAGTCAATCGTCAGCCCTTGACGATCTCGATGCCTTAGTCGGAAGTCCAGCACCTAATCTCGACGATCTCGACGCATTAGTCGGTAGTCCAGC
>NZ_JANLWO010000563.1:0-2328 GCF_031364565.1 Chamaesiphon sp. OTE_20_metabat_361 | reverse complement strand
AGACAAACCGATAAGTTTACTAGAGGACAGTCCCAGCACTCAGCCGGCTAACTCCAGTTTCGAGACCCAGACGTGTACTACTCTCGATCATGGGCACCACCTCCTAATATAATAATTGGATAGCTGTACTAGACAGCGGGTAATTTACTACCTAAAACTAGGTTAACACAGGCGCACGCCTTTGACAATCAGGATTAGAGCAGATCTAGGTTAAGTTAATTTAACATTAGTTATGGCCGCTGCTTCGCTGTAAATATCTAGCATTACCAGCCCCAAATTAGCTGACTACTGTCGGCACCTGGACATCGCTCATAACGTTGACTGTAGGCGCGTCTTGGAGCTTTTCGATAATCGCGATCGTTTCCCGCTCGAACACCACCTGAGCGCGATTTGTACGCCCACCTAGGTACAATTTGCCCTCTTTAGTTACTGCCCAGATTTGGGAATGAGAGAAGTAGCTCATGACTACGCCTGCCATCAATAAGCCAAAGCCTAAATAGACGATCGGAATTCCGGGATCGGCTTTAATCTGTAAGCCAGTACCACCAATCACTTCGAGGACTTTGAGCGTAACTCCATTGACCTCTAGTGAGCTGCCAGCGCGGACGCTAGATACTAGTTGTCCTTTGGTATCGTAAACCAATAATGTGCCCTGTAAGTCCTTGGCTAGCAGCGAGACACCTTCGCTCAGATCTGGCTTGGTGGGAATCCACGTTCCCCAAATGCGATTTTGGACGCCTTCCCCTAATTGTGCCATCGGGAGTCTAAAGATCGGGCTATTATTAATTCTGACTTTCACGCCGGAAATCGACCAGTCGGTTTGGTAATAATAAACGCCCTCATATTTCAAGGGTTTGTTGACGTGAATTGTTTGGCGATCGAGTTCTTTTTTGCTGGTATTATCGATCACTGATAGGTCGGAATAAAACTGATCGATCGTGCCAGCAGGGGTATATTCAATCCAGAAGCGATTGACTTTAACCGACCAATCTTTGGGGATTTGATTGCGTGCTAATGGCCCCGCATCGAGGATATTTTTGACTTGGAATGTTTCACCACTGGGTACCATCTCCTGCGCGATAAATCCTGTCATCGCTCCCCAGACACCGCCGAGAAGTGTCAAAATCATCCCGATATGGACGACAATCGGCCCGATCTTACCGATTAATCCTTTACGAGCATAAAGTTTATCACCTTCGGTAAAGATCTTGTATTTTTGAGTTTGTAACTGTGCTGAAAGTTCATCTAAATTGCGATCGTCGATTTCTGCGCTCAGCGCCAATCTCTGGAAGAATTTAGGATTATCATAAAATTTCCACTTCCGTGCCGATTTGAGCATCGGTAGTTGGGTGGTAAAGGTACAAGTCATCAGGCTAATGCCGAACAGTACTAATAATCCTAAATACCACCAAGTTCGATATACGTGGTCTAAACCGATAACTTGAATTACTTTCCAACTCAGAAAGCCAAACAAAGCTGGATGTTCGGGATAGTTAGCTTGATAAAATGCTGGCGTTTCGCCCTGTTCGATGACTGTCCCGGTAATACTTAAGACTGCGATAATCAGTACTAGCGCGATCGCGAATTTGAGATTGGCAATTACTGGAACGATTTTTTTACGCCACCACTGTTGGGGTATTTGCCAGAAGTTGTCTGAAGTTACGTTAGATTCGATCGCCATCTGTAAATTAGGGGTGAGGTTTTAGCTGTTAGGCTTTAGTGAATAAAGCAGTATTTGTAGTTCGTAGGGTGGGCAGTGCCCACCAACTGGATCTTAGCTATTACTGATAACAATTGTTTTGTTTGGAGAATGCCCACTATCTACTAATTTGCAAAATTTCAATAATCTAAAATAAGGATATTTATCTGCATATCTGTCGAGTCGATCGCACCTTAAATTTAGATGGTGGGCAGTGCCCACCCTACTTATGACTTACAATTTAATAGCCTGGGAAATTTTAATAATATAAAATGCGGATACTTTTATGCCTATCTATCGAATCGATTGGGTGTAAAATTTAGATGATGGGCAGTGCCCACCGTACAAATGTGTATATCCATATTATTAAAAATGCCGATCGACTATTAAAAACTTGGAATTCTAGTCAATAGTGAAAACACCCCAAATCCAATCAACAATACACCACTAGTCGGGGTAATCCAACCAGACCATTTACGCACTTCCAATAACTTTTTAATGACTGCCGTAAATGTTCCCGCCAATATCAATGGTGCCACATAACCAGCAGTGTACGCTAGGAGGAGTACCGCACCCAACCAGATATTACCCGTACTGGCGACCCAAGCAAGTAAGCTTGCCAAAACTGG
>NZ_JANLWO010000553.1:0-2159 GCF_031364565.1 Chamaesiphon sp. OTE_20_metabat_361 | reverse complement strand
TAGATTCTGACATTGCAGAGAGTTCGCGATCTTGGGGTAGCGCGATCTGACTGTCTGTTAGCGCGGAGCCGCCCCACAGACTAAGATCGAAGCTCACCACCTGATGGGCAATGACACTAACTGCTGTGGCGATCGTCTTCGCTGCTGCTAGTTCCCGCCGATGACGCTGTTGATAGTCAAAAGAGAGGGCATGACAACTGTAACCTTCACTTTTTGCTAGATACAACACCGTAGAGGAATCCAAGCCACCTGAGAGGAGAATAACTGCTTTCACAACCGCTAATAAATGAGAACTGAATTAACTCTCCATTCTAACTTTTCTCGATCGATCTCAGGGCACGAGGATCCGGGGACATTACCTGACATTACTTATTACCCACCGTTAACCATTACCTATTACCTAAAACATGCAGTTTAGGAACATAAACAAAACTTTTTGGTTCTTTACAATCATGATGCTGTGATAGTATCGGGATTAATGGGATCGTTAATGTAGCCAATGATTGACAGCGATCGCGAAATCGAGTCAAGTCCAGCGCTCAACTCGATCGCGCAGGTGAAGACCGATAACTAAATTCGTAGTGGTGGAGGAGTATATTTTAGAGTGAAAAATAGCATGTCAACCAGACAGTTAGACACAGAAATTCAGTCGGGATCGCCCCAGCCACTGAAGGTAGGACTCATCGGGATCGGAAATATGGGACAACACCATGCACGAGTGTTGAGCCTACTCAAAAACGTCAAACTGGTTGGCATCGCCGATGTCAATGTCGAGCATGGTTTAGAAGCCGCGAGTAAGTACAAAGCTAGATTTTATGAAGACTATCGGGATCTGATCCCCCAAGTCGATGCTGTTTGTATTGCCGTCCCGACGAGATTGCACTATGAAGTCGGTATTGCTTGTCTTGAAGCTGGCATCCACGTCCTGATCGAAAAACCGATCGCCGCTACGATCGCCGAAGCAGAAGCTTTAGTCAATGCTGCGGCTGAGTCCCAGTGTATTTTGCAAGTCGGACACATCGAACGCTTTAACCCTGTCTTCCAAGAACTCAGCCAAGTCCTCAAAACTGAGAAAGTTTTAGCACTCGAAGCACACCGGATGAGTCCTTATTCAAATAGGGCAAACGATGTCTCTGTCGTCTTGGACTTGATGATTCATGACATCGATCTCTTAATGGAACTCGCTGGTGCTCCAGTTGTCGGCTTGACGGCTAGCGGTAGCCGTTGTCCCGAATCCAAATATCTCGACTATGTAACCGCCACCCTCGGCTTTGCCAATGGTGTGGTCGCCACCCTAACAGCCAGTAAAGTCACCCACCGCAAAACCCGCTCGATCGCGGCTCACTGTCGCCAGTCTTTAACGGAAGCAAACTTCCTCAGCAATGAAATCTCCATCCACCGTCACAATGCCGATTTACTCAATGAGTATCACCAAGGCTTATACCGCCAGGATGGATTGATTGAGAAAGTTTATGTCAAAAATATCGAGCCGCTATATGCAGAATTGGAGCATTTTGTCAACTGTGTTAGGTGCGGCAGCGAACCATCTGTCGGTGGCGAACAGGCGCTCAAAGCTCTGCGTCTGGCTACGTTAATCGAACAGATGGCATTGGATGGCAAAGTCTGGAAATTAGCCGATCGCGATCGCACTGAGCTGCTTACTAAGTAGGGATTCGATTGAATTGATAGGGCGATCGTCATTTCCTTGATGTTCGCCCACGTCCAGACTGCTAGTTTTAGCATCCTATTACCACGATCGATCTGGATAATTGGAGTTAAGTAGACTCGGTAGCTAGATCGATCGAGACATCCGCCTAAATCTATTTGAGTGTAAAATCTAAGTCTAGCCCACAAAATTTCACCAACTGTATGCCCGATCGGGAAGAATTACCGGATTTAGAGCAGATCGAACGCGATTTGCGCGATCGCGCCTTGAATAAGCAAAAAGTGGCACTAGACACACTAGCAAAAGTCTCTGCCGATATTGCCGTGCCAATTCTTGCCCGCTTACTGGCGTCGAGTGACTTTATGCAGCGACGAGTTGCCGTGATGGGTTTGGGCAATCATTTGGTGGAGCCATCGTTTGAATTACTAGCCGGAGTGCTAAAAAACGATCGCGATCCGAATGTAATGGGTGAAGCGGCAAATTCGATCTTTGA
>NZ_JANLWO010000267.1:0-2091 GCF_031364565.1 Chamaesiphon sp. OTE_20_metabat_361 | reverse complement strand
GGTTTTGACCGCTGCACGCCGATACGTCGTATCATTTTCATCGAGGATGCCAATCAGGCGGGGAATCGTCGTCTCATCCCGCGTCTCGACTAGTTCTAACATCGCCCGATCGCGTAAATTGGGATTGGGATGTTTGAGTCGATCGAATAATGCTTCCATGAGAGGGTAGAGGGTAGAGGGTAGATAGGGAATAGGGAATAGGGGATAGGGTAGGGAACCTTTAATCGCCTTGCAGGCGTTGCTGATTGAAGGTGTGATTTGCCCTCACCCCGCCAGATCCTCCGGCTCTGGCGGGGTGAGGGCAAAATCTATGCTTCTTACCCCAATTCAGCAACGCCGCCTTGCGATTAATTGACAGTTGCTCTGGCGCGAATCAGCCAGTCGTCGTCGTTGGCAACTAGTTCGCGTCCGCTGGTGTCGCCGAGTTTGTCTAATGCCATTAGGATCGCATATTTAAGATCCCAGATTTTGGTATCCAAACTGGCAACCAGCAGGGGAATTGCGCGGTTATCTCCCAATTCCCCCAGAGCTAGCGCCGCTGCTGCGCGGGACTTCTGGAATTGCGGTTCGCGATTATTGAGCGCTTCGACTAGAAGATCGTAACCCGGTGCATATTTGAGCCACCCGAATAATTTCATGATATGGTAATGGGCACCATAATCGTTGTAAGCTTCTGCCGCATACGTCGCCAGTAGCGCCGCCGGAGCGAGGCTGGCAAAGTCATCGAGAATAGTCTGTGTGGCTAAATAGCATAGTCCAAAGTCCGTCTCATACAACTGGCGCATCAAGAATTCTAGAGTCGGCGGCAGATCGTATTCATGAATCAATTCTAAATCCTGGGGTCGATCGAGTAATGTTTGCTCTAAACTCGCTTGAATATCGGCAAAGGTAATTTTACCCTGCTCGACACCACTATTTGCGAGTAACCGAATCGCCCGCAATCGAAAGACGATCGATACCGGACATTTGGCGATCGTGGGAATCGCTGGATAATAATTTGTATCGATGAGATCCTGAATACATGCCCGTCTGGCGTTCCGATTGGGGTGAAATAAAAATTCCATCACCCGCTGCATCTGGGTATAATCGCCAGTAAATCGACATACCGCCGCAATCGCCGCACTCGCTGTAGCTTCATCTGTCGAGTCAGTAAAAGTGCGAATCCGATCGAGTGCGGGTAGATAATTGAGCTTGACTAGAGTATGAATGATGACGCGGTGATTTTGACCTTCGCGATCGAGTATTTGCGCGATTTCTGACAGGATTTGGGGATCTTCAGTGCCGATTTCCCCGATCGCCCATACAGCATTTTCGACAGTATAACAGTCTGATTCTGCCAGACAAGGGCGGATCGCTGGCAATCCCTGTTTAGCTTGGAGTTTCCCCAATGTTTCGACGGATTTACGCCGCACGATCCGATTATCGAGTTCGGGATCGTCATTAGCGATCGCCCGAATTAGTGCGTTAATCGATGCTTCTGTGGGAAAATTAATTAAATGCGAAGCTGCGACATAACGCGATTCATCTTCGGCGAGTTTAGCTAATGGCGTATCTAATAGCTCGATCGCTTCGGTTTCGGTGAGATTAAAAATATTAAAAAAACGTTTATTAGTCATAATTGTTTATTTATTCCCGTAGGTTGGGTTGAACGAATGTGAAACCCAACATCCACAAATATCTAAGCCGACACAAATGTCGTTTAAGGGATGAAAAGAACTTTGGGTAAGTGTGTTGGGTTTCATTCTTCTGCTTGGTGCGCTCAATCTGGAGGAAACCTCCAGAGCGCGCATCCGCAACCCAACCTACAGATCTTCTAGATTTCAGGCGGTTTTAATATTTTGAATAATATCTATTTATTCACACTAACACATTACAAAAAAGGCTCTCGATCGCTCGCTCAACCAAATCGGCAAAGCAACAGATCGAAAGCCCCTTCAGCACTCAAATAACCGCAGTTACCGAGTTAACTCCAATGACTAGGATAAGGAGTTGATGGTGTAGTCGAGTAAAGCATTGTATTCAACTAATGCTTGAGCCGACATGTCGCGAGGAGCGCAACCGCGAGTACGAGCAAAGCGGAGAGCTTCAACG
>NZ_JANLWO010000546.1:0-2982 GCF_031364565.1 Chamaesiphon sp. OTE_20_metabat_361 | reverse complement strand
TGTGGACTCAAGGGCATGGAAACAGGCATCGATGCTGCTTTGACCACTGCCGCAGCCAAGTCCGATGTCAAATGGTCTGAATACCGTTCTCAACTCAAGCGTGCGGGTCGTTGGCACGTTGAGACTTACTAGGGGAGAGAGGGTAGAGGGTAGGGGGTAGAGGGTAGATGGTAGATGGTAGAGGGTGGAAGGTAGTAGCGGGTAATTGAATTATCGGCTTACTCCCTCATCGCTACCCCCTACCCCCTACTCTCTGCCCTCTAGTTATTGGTGGGTAATTACGAATTATTTTCCTACCCCCTATTAAGTACCCAAACCCCCCTACTCCTATGGTAAAATTGCATACAAACTGAGCAAACCTAGGTAAAAAGGATTTGGAGCCATGTCGTCAGCAGTAGAAGTTACAGACGGTTCTTTTAAGGAGGATGTCCTTGATAGTGAGATTCCAGTATTAGTAGATTTTTGGGCACCTTGGTGCGGCCCTTGCAGAATGGTAGGGCCTGTGGTGGATGAAATTGCCGCTCAATATGAAGGCAAAATTAAAGTATATAAACTTAATACTGACAACAACCCTAATGTTGCCAGTCAATATGGCATTCGGAGCATCCCAACCTTGATGATTTTCAAGGGTGGACAAAAAGTAGATACTGTTGTCGGAGCCGTTCCCAAAGCAACTCTTTCCAATACTGTCGAAAAATATCTTTAAAACAGGTTTTTGGTAAGTTACACTGACGATCGACTCATTTTGCTGGCTCAGTTGAGTCGGGAAGATGAGGTTCGCTCGGTTAGCTAATAGCGATTGTAGTTGTAACTCATCAAAGCCAAGATTTCCGATTGTGGATTGCTAGCTATTGGCTCGCTATGTCAGACGGGTAAAGCCCCAATCGCCAGAATAATCTGCCAAGTCCATATTCTGGCTCGATTGGACGTCTCTAGCTTAATTAAGCTAGAGACTTTTTTCGGTGCGTAGCAATTCGCGCGATCGTCACAAGGTCACAATCGGCAGCAGCCAAATAATTTTGGATTAAACTTATGGACGCGCTATCCGACCTAAAAAACAACTTAGCAGCGACGATCGATCTCTTGCCGACCTTACCAAACGGTAAATTGATTCAACGTGCCTTAGAGTCGATTCTACACATGTCTCAGACCGAGATCGATCGATTGGACTGGAAGATTCTCAGCGCCTCGATTGACGATATGGAGCGAGCCTTTGAGACTTTTTATCCATATCGGCATATTCGGAAGGTTGCCATCTTCGGCTCGGCACGAACCAGCGAGACAGCGCCTGAATATCAACTGGCTCAAGATTTTGCCCATCTGATTACCCAACAGGGGTTTATGGCGATTACTGGCGGTGGTGGGGGGATTATGGCGGCGGCGAATGCCGGAGCTGGTGCCGATAACTCATTTGGCTTAAATATTAGTTTGCCCTACGAGCAAGGTGCCAATCCTTACATCGCTGGCGATCCCAAATCGATCGTATTTAAATACTTCTTCACTCGCAAGCTATTTTTCTTGAGAGAAAGTGATGCTGTGGCATTATTTCCTGGCGGATTTGGCACTCAGGATGAGGCACTAGAGACGCTTACACTCTGTCAAACTGGTCGATATGGCCCCGTACCGCTGGTGCTGATCGATCGACCCGGCGGTGCATATTGGCGAGATTGGGACAGTTATTTGCGCCAGCATCTCGCTGCCACTGGATTGATTGGTACTGCCGATTTGAGTTTATACACGCTTACTGATGATGTACGGGTAGCTGCGGCAACTATTCGGAATTTTTATCAGGTGTACCACTCCAGTCGGTTTGTCGGTGACGAGTTTGTCATCCGCTTAAAAGTCGCAATTTGCGATCGCGATCTCGATTTGCTCAATCGGGAGTATGAAGACTTAGTTATCGGTGGCGAGATCGTCCAGGTGCGGGCAGCATTGGCAGGTGAGTCACAAGATGATACTGCTAATTTACCTCGCCTAGTCTTCAAATACGATCGTCGCGATTTTGGCCGACTTTACCAGATGATCGGCACAATCAATCAGATGAGTGGCGAGCTGTGTGGAGATACTCATCCTGAGACTAAGTAATATCGCGAGTTGAGGATATTTGCTCCGTTCGAGTCCTGCCAACGTTTGTGTGCGTCAAGACAGGGGAAACCCCAAGACCGCACTTTTCGCTACGCGGACTGAAGATCTAGTCCGCGTAGCGGCGCGCGCTCCGGAGGTTTCCTCCGGGTTTAGCGCGACAAGACAGGCGGACTTCGCATCACCAGCCGAGACTTCCAGTCTCCAGGCATTTCTTATCCCAAACTCCCCACTCATCGGTGACTGCTAAGAAAACCAATTGCCAAAGAGCCGACTTAGGGGCAATCTAACTGTTCGCAAGCACCAATACTGACCCAAATCCCTAACTTTTTACCTTCGATCGCACCGTACCACTCTTTTTTCCAGATTGGTGCTTGATGCTTGAGAGTATCGATCGCATACTGACACGCCGCAAAAGCCTCTCCCCGATGCGGACAACCCACCGCCACGAGGACGCTAATCTCCCCGATCTTGAGCTTCCCGACGCGATGGTAGATAACGACATGCGTCACATCCGCCCATTTGCTCCGAATTTCCCAGCCAATAGCGGCAAATACGCGCATCGCCATCGGCTCGTAGGCTTGATATTCCAAATATTCTACCGCTTGTCCGTCAGTGCGATCGCGAACGGTACCGCTCATGATGACAACGGCACCATTCGCCGGATCGTCGGCTAGTTGATAGACTTCATCTAATAATAACGGCGCAATCCCGATCGCAAATCGATCGGCTGGGTGGGCTGAAGTGTGAGTAATAAGAGGGGTGGTTGTCATAATCTAGGTGAGATATCTTGTGGAAATCCGTGCAGCATGATATATTCGATCTTACGTGCAAATTGCAATCATGTGGATAGGTGGCTGAGTGGTCGAAAGCGGCACACTGCTAATGTGTTATGGGGGT
>NZ_JANLWO010000509.1:0-1986 GCF_031364565.1 Chamaesiphon sp. OTE_20_metabat_361 | reverse complement strand
CGGTTACTCGGCGGATATGCGTTTGTGGCTGAGGGGATTCCGGTGGCGACTGGGGCGGCGTTTGCGAGTAAATATCGCCGTGAGGCACTGGGCGATGCGAGTTCGGATCTGGTTTCGGCTTGCTTCTTTGGCGATGGGGCGGCTAATAACGGTCAGTTCTTTGAATGCCTGAACATGGCAGCGTTGTGGAAGTTGCCAATGCTCTATGTCGTCGAAAATAATAAGTGGGCGATCGGGATGTCTCACGAACGGGCGACATCGGTACCGGAAATCTATACCAAAGGTGCTGCCTTCGGGATGCACGGCGTTCAAGTCGATGGGATGGATGTCTTGGCCGTCTACAGCGTCGCTAAAGAGGCAGTCGCTCGCGCTCGTGCGGGGGAAGGGCCAACGCTAATTGAAGCCCTCACGTACCGTTTTCGCGGCCATTCCTTGGCAGATCCCGACGAACTGCGTCCGAAGGAAGAAAAAGAGTTTTGGTTTGCCCGCGATCCGATTAAAAAGTTGGCAAATTATTTAATTGCTGAAGGGTTAGTTACTACCGAAGAACTAGCCGCACTCGATCGCGAAGTACAGGCAGTAGTCGATGATTCGGTCGAGTTTGCGGAAAATAGTCCCGAACCCGATCCGAGCGAATTGCGGCGTTATATCTTTGCTGAAGATTAGTTAACCGAGCGGTTACTGCTAGTGAGAGGGTGTTGGAAAAGTCTTATTGGCTTCGATCGTAGATCTAAATCCCCCTGTCTTGTCTCCCTAAACCGTCGGGAAACAGAGGCGTGCGGGAGCCGCTAAATCCCCCTTTTCAAGGGGGACTTTGAATCCGGTTCCCCCCTTTCCAAGGGGGACTAGGGGGATTTCTAGGGTTTGCGCTTAACAGGTCAGACTTTTCAGACATCATCTCACTAAAGGCAACCGCTATTTAACAGCCCGCCATAACTCAAAAGTAGTCACCTAGAACAGCTACCGAGCTTACCAATTCGGGCGATAACTGGTGTTGGTTGATGTACAAAAAATTGCCCCAATTGTTATTGATATTATGTAGTAGTTGCGCTCACTCCCCGATCGAGGGAGCCGCACAGAGTCAGCCACTTACAAAGCTACCCAACCTAGCACCCGTGATGCAGGCAAGTGCCATCGAAATCCACAATGATTGGAATGGCTACTCAGACATCACCCCAGTTTTGCGTCACTATAAATTCCGCCGCCACCAGGATAAATTCGTTGGTAATGCTCACATTGCCATCGGTGGTTATGGTGCAGCCGGAGTTCATCAACAGCAGACAAAAAAGATCGCGATCCCTGCTGCGATCGGTACCAAATTCTTGACAACTCTGGCGCAAACACCGCTCCGAGTCGGCAGCTATCAGCCCCAGCTCGATCGCCGCGATGATTATCCGTCGATTAAAATTAAACTGCAAATCGATCGGCAACAAGTGACCTTTAGTTCGCAATCGCAAGCAGCTAATTATATCCCCTGGAAAGTGACGATCGAACGCGACCATCGCACCACTGAATATATTAGTAATTCGCCACTTCCAGCCCAAGCACTCCAACTCCTAAATCCCTATCTCAACTTGTCAGGAATCGATCGGGTTATTCAACGGCGGCGACTGCCAAATGCAAACATCATTCATCGCCCTAAATAACGATTATATTGGTGAAAAAATTTTAAAACAACGCAGTTTAGATCTCGATCGGACGTGACAATCGATCTCATCGTCCACAAAGATAGTAGGATACATAAGTAAGAGATCCAGTCCGCAGGAACTAACTCATCGCGGCAACCATCTTGAACACCTAACCCGAACGGGTGAAGTCATCGTTTCGATCGCTGTAATTTTGAGCGCGCACACCGTATGCTACCAATTGCCCCAGATACTCTTTTGCAGCAACGTTACCGCATTCTCAATTTACTTGAAGATGACACATTGGGGCGGACGTATCTGGCAACCGATAGCGGTCGTGCTGATGCCTACTGCGCGTTAG
>NZ_JANLWO010000496.1:0-1528 GCF_031364565.1 Chamaesiphon sp. OTE_20_metabat_361 | reverse complement strand
CAAATCCAGTCGAAAATCCTGACCCCCTACCTCTAAGGGAAACTGTTTGCCTACGAACGCAAAACCCGCCCCCAGTTCCAATAAAAACTTCTCGATATGTTGAACCAAAGCATTCTCAAGTTCTCGCTCCTGGGCTTCTATGCCCAAGCTGAGGAAGTCAAACAGATACGGGTCTTTCAGAGTTGCCCTAACAAGATCGGAGCGATCTGGCGGTAAAGTTGCTTCAAAGTTAGTTACGGCTTGACCCTGGCGTTGATATAGTTGGCTTTCAATCTGGATTGTCAGGATATTCCGAGACCAACCATTAATCGTCACCTGCTGTGCGTACCAAAGTCTGGCATTATCATCCTTAACCCGACCTAGCAGAATGAGATTATGCCCCCAGGGAATTTGTGCAACAAGCTGTTGCACAAATTCATTCTCTGGATAAGCTTCTGCAAATGCTCGCATATATTTGAGATTACGACTAGATAGCCCTTTGAGTTCAGGGAACTCCTCTCGCAAATCCCGAGAGAGCCTGTCGATGACTTTTGCACCCCAACCTTGCTGGGACTGCCTCAATAGAATTTCTTTCCCAATTTGCCAGTAGAGCAGAATCAACTCCTGATTGACAGCTAAAGCTGCCCGAAGTTGACTGGTACGAATCCGCTGTTTGAGACTGATGAGGAGTTCTTGATATTCAGTGCTGAGTCGATCCATGCAGGTTTGAGGGTATTACCGTTTGCAAGCGTTGTTGTGGGGAAATTCAATCAGCTACCTTAAATTACTCTTCAGGACACTCAATCCCAATCGATTGAATTCTCAAATCGCAAATTTCTTTGAATACTTCTAACTTTTCGAGATCGGTAGCAGCTTGAAAAATCTCAGCAACTGAGATCGCGGCTTTACTTTTAGGTTTTGCCATAGCCTGTTCTTGCAGATCTTCGGTACGTCTGGGCACAAAAATAATAAAGTCAGCAGGCCGATAGCAATCTGAATCTCTTGCTGACTGAATCTTTACTTCTAGCTCCTCTCTAGTGCTGGCAGAGTGAATGATTCTACCATCCTCAAATAAAATCCACTTTCCGCCATGTTCTTTTACTAGCACATTTAAGCAGTCACGAAAATGACCGCATTGTTTCTGTAAATAATTTTCAGATTCTAAATGTAGAAAGAGATTATAAATAGAGTAAGTAATTCCCTCTCCTCGATCGTCCTTCCCATGTATCAACAATCTTCTGGAAGTTTTACCCCGATTGAGATCGTACATCCGATCTTCAAAACTTATAGCTTCCGACATAGCTTCTAATTCTAGACCTTGAAACTCTCTCTTTGTCTTAGAATTAGAAATAATAGCACTGATTCTATCGTTCATTTCTATAAAATCTCCCAATAATTAAATTAAAAATACTGCTGCATCTATTCTTCTCCAATCGTTGTTTCGCCTAACCCTTTTAACGACTTCAATGCCGATATTGACTGTTTGCGTTCTACTGCATCTCGGATAAACGGCTTGAGATAGAGATCGAGATGTCCCTGTTCGGGATCG
>NZ_JANLWO010000471.1:0-1679 GCF_031364565.1 Chamaesiphon sp. OTE_20_metabat_361 | reverse complement strand
GTTAAGTAATGCCCTCCAACGTGAAAAAGTGTTCCCGTCGCTGGCAATTCAAATGATCAGTATCGGTGAAGAAACTGGGGAAATAGATACAATGATGATGAAAGTTGCTGACTTTTATGAAGATGAAGTCGAACAAGCGGTTAAAGCTCTCACCAGTGTCCTCGAACCAATTATGATGGTCTTTCTCGCCGGGATGGTCGCCGTAATTCTCCTTTCGATGTATCTACCGATGTTCAAGGTATTTGAAAAGCTCGGTTAGAAACCTTAAAAAGTATTTCTGATTGACATAGGTAGAGTAATGAACATTTATTACTCTACCTAATTATTAGGTAGCTACGATTCGATCGAATCTCATTGTCTATAGCCACTGCCAAGCCTATTAAGGCAGATCGTATCCCCGACTTCTTTTAAGAAGTCGGGGATATAGCATCACTATCGTCCTAACTGCTTTTGATTATTAATAAATTTATATGTCGATTAAAAAATCAGACTACGAAGAACTTTTAACGCGCTATAGCAATCATACTGAAGCAGTAGAATTACTCAAACAGTATCGTCCGTATCTAGAAATGATTCCCAGTATCCGAAGGTCGGAAGAAAGCTTGATTACGATACCGTTACCTGTCGTCAAGCTTCGCAAAGTTCCACTAATCCAGCAACTCGATCGATCTTCACCGATTAGTACTACTTCACAAACAATTTTACTGCCTTGCGATCTGGCATATCTTATGTGCGATCCGGAGTGGAAAATTAAGATGGGTGGCGAGATTTTAATATTTATCCAGCAGCCTGAAGAAGATTTTTCCGATTTACTCGCGCGGTGGCGACGGACGCAGGTATTACTCGATCGCGACTATGAATGGGTAATGCCACAATACTATCGGCATATTATTAGTGAAGGTGTCGAACATCTGTATCCACTGTTTGTAATATTCGATCGCACCTCAGCAAGTATCAAACAAGGATTAATTGGCTCGCATTTACCCTTTGTCATCGCTCAAAATCGCCAAACATCGATCGCTGTATTAATACCCCCCGAACGCGGTACAGAATTATCGGATCTCTAATTTCAGGTGCCGATTAAAAGGAGTTAAAAGCTACAATGCTGTTATGGCGATCTAGCAAGATGATTTGAGCCGATTCGATTTTAACTGCTTAGTTAGACCGAATTTAACAGTTGTAAATAGTACCAGATGATGAATCCTCCCGCTGAGACTGCTAAGCTTCCGCCGATCGAACCAATGACCTTTAACACCAAACTGGCTTACGGTGCGGGTGACATCGGGGGTGCGATTGTCGGGATTTTACTCCTATCGTATCTCTCTCCATTCTTAACCAACGTCGCTCATTTAAGACCAGGATTGGCGGGAGCGACGCAATTGATCGTTAGAGTCTGGGATGCGTTCATCGATCCAGCGATCGGGGTGATGAGCGATCGGGGGGATACATTTGGTGCCAAAATCAAAGCAAAGTGGGGTAGGCGCTATCCTTGGATGTTATTTGCGGCAATTCCCTTCGGGATGCTGTTTATCTGTCAGTGGTTGATTCCGTTTCCCGCCACCAATCAGTGGGGTTTATTTAGCTTCTACACTGTGGTTTCGATGCTGCTGGGGACGTTTATGACGATGTATAGCTTGCCTTACACTGCTTTAACCGCTGAGTTAACCGAAGACTACAAC
>NZ_JANLWO010000459.1:0-3835 GCF_031364565.1 Chamaesiphon sp. OTE_20_metabat_361 | reverse complement strand
GCCGGAACCGCCACCAATTACGAATAGGTCAAAATCATAACTCATATTCTGTATATCCTTACTTGCCCAAAATTTTGGAGATGTGGCCGAATTTATTACGGTGTATATATAAGTTTAATAGACTTCGACTGAGATGGTTTTACCCCCCCAACCCCCCCTTATAAAGGGGGGGCTTTTCTTGCTCTTGCTCCCTTCCCTTATAAAGGGGAGGGCTGGGGTGGGGTAAAGATCTCCGCCTCAGAACCAATCGATGAAATAGTTGGGTTTCGCTTCACTCTACCCAACCTACGCATTAATTAACCCTTGGCACCTTTCAAATAATTCAACATCGTGTTGACATCAGAAACTTCAAAAGGATCGGTTTCACAGTTGTCACTGTAACCATCTTCAATGAATGCCTGCTCGACCTTGCCGTCGTTGACGACCATCGAGTAACGCCAAGACCGCATCCCAAAGCCTAAGTTAGACTTTTCGACCAACATGCCGATCTTCCGGCTGAATTCGCCGTTACCGTCAGGTAAGAGCTTGACGTTTTTCACTTCCATGTTCTTGCCCCATTGGAACATCACGAAAGCATCATTGACAGATACACAGTACACTTCGTCAACACCCAAGGCTTTGATTTCGTCATAGGCAGCATCATAGCCGGGGAGATGGCTGGTGGAGCAGGTAGGCGTGAAGGCACCAGGGAGTGAGAAGACAACTACTCTTTTGCCCGCGAAGATGTCTTGTGTAGTCGTATCTTGCCATTTGAAAGGGTTTGGCCCCTCGACTGATTCGTCGCGCACGCGAGTCTTGAATACAACGTTGGGCACTTGTTGGTTGACTACAGCCATGATTTACTCCTAAATTTGACTAATTATTTTTAGCGCAGCCGTTTGCGACAACTGGCAACTGAGCGATATGTCGCACACATCTCAGAATAGTTCTAATTTAGGAATAAGTCAAGGGTAAGAGGTCTATTTAACTGAGAACTTTTAATATTTAACGAGCGTTCTGGGAAAATTGGGATTATAATTGGAGATTACAGTACCTCTCTACTAGTCACTAGTCACCAGTTGCTAGTCCCTCGCAATGAGCCAGCCATCAACAGACGCGATCGTCAAAACACTCAAAGCCAAAGGCTTGCGGGTCACACCGCAACGATTCGCCGTGTATGCCAATCTCCTCGCGCGTAACGATCATCCCACGGTCGAACAGCTTTTGGTGGATCTAAATCAATCTTGTCCCGTCTCCTCACAAGCGACGATCTATAGCTCCTTGCAAGCTCTCCGCGCGGCAGGATTGATCCGCGAGGTACTGCTCGAAGCAGGTGTATCGCGCTACGATGCGATCGTCGAATCCCACCATCACTTCCACTGTCAACAATGCGGCGCGATCGAGGATATCGGCTGGGATGAGCTACCTGTGGTAGAATTTGCCAGACTGCGATCGGGTTTACAAGCAGTTACCTATGAAACCACCGTGCGCGGTTATTGCGATCGATGTACTCAAGCAGAATAATATTTAATTGTTGGTACCGAGGATATCAAATCCATCATCACTGTTATTGGTGAATTCGGAGTTCGCGACGTTGACTGTATTGCCAGTACCAGAAGCATCGATATCAAAACCATCATCACCGTTGTTGGTGAATTTGCTGTTGTTGATGGAGATCGTGCTGTTGGCGGCATCGATTTGCACCCCATCGCCTTTGTTACCTGTAAAGTTAGAAAAAAGTAGGGTGGGCACTGCCCACCACATACGTTTGAGCCGATCGAGTCTAACCTAACTCAAGACCCAATTTACCAAAGTTCTGACCGGATGACCCGTCGCGCCAGCATTATTCACGCCGCTTTCCTTATCGCTCCAAACTGGCCCAGCTACGTCTAAATGCGCCCAGGGCGTATCCTTGACAAACTGCTTGAGGAATAGAGCGGCAGTAATCGAACCACCACCGCGCGGGCCAGTATTTTTGAGATCGGCGATGGGTGATTTGATGCCGTCGAAATACTTGTCGGCTAGGGGCATTTGCCAGAAATTTTCACCTGCGAGTTCGGCGGCGGCGAGGATGCCGTCGGCGAGGGACTTATCGGGACTCCACAAGCCGGAAATATCATCGCCCAATGCGACGATACAGGCACCTGTGAGGGTAGCTAGATCGACGATCGCATCCAAGCCCAACTTATCGGTATAATCTAGCGCGTCAGCTAGGGTTTATCGCCCTTCAGCATCGGTATTGTTGATTTCGATCGTTTTGCCGTTTGATGCTGTCAGGATGTCCCCAGGGTGCATGGCGCGACCGCTAATCATGTTTTCAGTGACTGCACTGATGAAGTGGACTTCGACATCTGGCTCGATCTGACCGATCGCTTTTGCCGCCCCAAACATCGCCGCAGCACCACCCATATCCATTTTCATGGTTTCGATACCGCTACCTGCGCCTTTGATATTCAAGCCGCCAGAATCAAAGGTTAAACCTTTACCAACGATCGCGATTTTGCGGCGGGGTGTCCCGGTAGGTGTATAAGTCATGTGGATAAATTTGGGGGGCATTTCGGACGCTTGCGCTACGCCTAAAAATGCACCCATGCCGAGGGCTTCACACTCAGCTTGCTCCAAAATTTTGAGCGCAAATCCATAGTCTTTAGACATCTGTTCGGCAGTTTCTGCCATACTCATCGGCGTGACGATATTCGCAGGTGCAGATACGAGTTCTCGCGCTAAGATTACGCCGTCGGCGATTGCTTGCGCTTTGCTAATCGCCGCATCATTTCCGGCAGATTCGAGCAGGTGAACTTCACTAAGCTTGAGGTGATTTTCGGGCTTGACTTCGGATTTGAAGCGATTATCTTGATGCAATGCCAGCAGCAAACCTTCGCTAATTACTTGAGCTGTGCTGGCACCATCGCCATTCCAGACGGGGAGAGCGATGCCGAGAGTCTTGGCTTTCTCGCGTTTGGCGGTGCGGGCAATTGTCGCCCCAGCTTTGCGGAGGGTATCGAGCTTGAGATCTTCGGCTTTACCTAACCCCACCAGCATGATTTTTTGAATTGGGGTATTGACGCCGACACGCGTGACTGCGCTGCTGGATTTAGCTCCTTTAAATTCAGTCTCAGCGATTAATGCTTCAATGACACCTGCCAACTTACTATTAAGTTCGGCAAGATCGCCACTGAGTTCGACAGCATCTTCAAAAAACCCAATCGCTAAAAGATCTCCAGTCCATTCTAGACGTGTGGTAGCGATCGCTTTGATATCCATATTTATGTTTTGTAGCGGTAATTTTAGATCTTGTGTGGTTGTGGGAATCTTTGCACCAACTCCCACCGCTAACTCAGGCGTGCTTCTGGGGAACGCCTGCGCCAACTCATTCATTATCCTCATTGTAGCAATCCTCGGCAGCATCCCCTTTGCAGATCTCTCGGCTGAATACCACTGCTTGAGATCGACTCCAGTTGAGCTATTGTTAGACATCACGACCTTTCCAAATAGCCATCTTCCATATAAATAATCCGATCTGCAAGATCCAGAATGCGGTTGTCATGGGTGACTAGCAGGATCGTACAGCCTTGTTCTTTGGCGAGTTTTTCCATAATTTCCACTACATCGCGTCCCGACTTTTTATCTAATGCTGCCGTTGGCTCGTCTGCTAGGATAATTTTAGGCTGACTTACCAAGGCACGAGCGATCGCGACGCGCTGTTTTTGACCGCCAGATAAATCGCTGGGATAGTAATCCATGCGGTGGTCTAAACCTACTGCGGACAACATCTGTCGAATCCGATTATCGGCCTCAGTTGCAGTCACATCTTGGATTTCTAATGCCATCTCGACGTTTTGATAGACGGTGAGAA
>NZ_JANLWO010000257.1:0-4124 GCF_031364565.1 Chamaesiphon sp. OTE_20_metabat_361 | reverse complement strand
ACTACCCATCTTGTCGAGGCGATGACGATATTTGCGGCTCATCGATTGTTTGAATTAAACAGCAAAACAAGCTTTTACAGCCGCAAATAGTTTGAATTTTATCGCTTTAATTGTAACTTATGGCATCTTGTGAAAACTAATGATTTCAATCCGAACAAAAAATGTTATTATGACAGCAGATAGTCTAAAAAATTAAAGTTTCTTGACTATTTGCACTAGGTATTTTACATAGAATATGACAATCTGGGGAAATCTGATAGCGATCACCATTATGGTGTTCGGATTATGGCGCAACGACACCTTGATTGCCGCAGCAGGTTGCGCGATCGCACTAGTATTATCGATTCCCATTATCTATCGCGGGGTTCGCCAGGAACTCTTAGACTCCCTATCTCCAGCCCAACGGTTACAATTAGTCGCCTCGATTACCGTTCTCATTGCGATCGTCGGTCTGCTCCAGATCTTAGAATTTTTTGAGTATGTCAGCAGCTTTTCCGATCGGATCGATTGGAATGCTGTTGGTGCTTCAGGCGAGTGGGGTGGCGCATTCGGTCAGATTTTGATTGCTATCTTAGCAGTATATATTGCTTGGCGACAATATATAATCTCGCGCGACCTGACGATCGAGCAAAATCGACTCACTACCCAACAAAACGTGCTCACTCAACAGCAGACGATCGATACCTATTTTCAGGGGATTTCCGATCTAGTTTTGGATGACGATGGTTTCCTCGAAGATTGGCCGCAGGAACAAGCCTTTGCAGCGGGACGCACGGCGGCATTGCTCGGAAGTATCGATGCTGCGGGTAAAGCTAAAGTATTGCGGTTCTTATCCCAGTCTAAGCTCCTGACGCCACTTAGGCGCGATCGCAGGCTCGGTCGAGCGATCTTAGATGGCGATGGCGGTTATGATGAAGATCGCCTGCATGGTGTGCGTGTCATCGATTTGGGGGTGATGCTAGCAGGTGCCGATCTCTCGCGGGCTGACTTACGATGGGCGGATATTAGCGATGCCAATTTAATTCGGGCTAATTTAAGTGGTTGCGATTTAGTCAAAGCCAACTTTTCGCGCACTATTCTATATGAAGCCAATCTAAATGGTGCGGATGTTAAAGGTACCCGTTTTTTCTATGGGAATGCCGAAATTGCCTGTCCGCGCAGTCGCAATGAGATTCCCAACTATACGACGGGGGAATATACGGGTGCGGTGGTAGAACATGCGGATTTTACCAATGTGCAGGAGATGTCCGAGGAGCAACGTCACTACTGCTGTATGTGGTGTGGCGAAAATTCCCGCCGGACTATTCCAGGCGGCTGTGAGGGGATTGCTAGTAAGTTACCACCGAAGAAGTAACTCTTTAAATTAATTGATAATTGATAATTGCAATCTAAATTAACTCAACTTCCGCCCGGAGCGGCGGATTGAGGAGGCTCCAGGAGCTTACAAGTCGATCGATTGCGTTATCGATAAGCAAGTAGCCGCTGGAATGGTAGAGGTGGTAGCAAGAATGCGCCCGATTTTAACTTTCAAGGCGTAACAGATGATGGTAACTATTCAGTTTGGCTTATCGATCGGCAATTCCCGCTATCACTGGGCTTGGTTTTTAAATACCAAATTTCAATCTAGTTGGGATACAGAATATCTTAGTATCGATCGATATTTAGACTTTTTGCCGATCGATTGCCAACGAATAATTAATCAAAGTCTGCTCGAATTCGATCGAATTCCCATTTATTTAGTTTCTGTCGTTCCCAGACAAACTACTATCTGGCAACACTTGCCGCAAGTTAAACTAATTACGCTAGCAGATATTCCGTTGCTCGATCTTTATCCTACCCTAGGGATCGATCGAGCTTTAGCAACATTGGGTGCGGGTAATATTTATGGGTATCCAATCTTAGTTATCGATGGCGGTACGGCATTAACTATTACTGGTGTAGACGCTAAACATCGACTTGTTGGTGGTGCTATTTTACCAGGATTGAGATTGCAGATTCGCTCTTTATCGATCGGTACGGCTGCTTTACCAGCAATCGAATTACCACCACAATTACCGCCACGCTGGTGTCATCATACTCCCGATGCGATCGCCAGTGGGATAGTACATACGGTTAGTTCGGGTATTGGTGATTTTATTCGAGATTGGCAGGATTTATTTCCGG
Source organism: Chamaesiphon sp. OTE_20_metabat_361 (assembly GCF_031364565.1). Classification (NCBI taxonomy): domain Bacteria; kingdom Bacillati; phylum Cyanobacteriota; class Cyanophyceae; order Gomontiellales; family Chamaesiphonaceae; genus Chamaesiphon; species Chamaesiphon sp. OTE_20_metabat_361. The sequence continues at coordinate 1,961 of NZ_JANLWO010000257.1, read as the reverse complement.
ATAGTCAGATTGTCTTGACTGGTGGCGATGGTGAGCTTTTAGCTGGGTATCTACAGTCAAATTCATTATATTTAGCCGCAAAAATAAGCTACGATCGCGACCTATTATTTTTAGGATTATCGGCAATTCTACGAGATGTTTGAACTTTTGATTTAATAAGCATGTCTGAAAAACGCTGTAATTATTTACGCTCCTCATCTCGATCTCTTGACAGACAAAATAACTTATATCTAATCCTCTTTGTCTTTGCGCTCTAGTCGAATAACTCGTCTTTTTAACAATCGAGTTTGTCTGCTATTGTCGGACAGCTCATAGTTGAGATCGTCATTGTAAGACATCAGAGATTGAAAACCTTCACGGATGATGACATTCTGACTGCCTTCTACGCTATCGATTCGATGACGCAGCGCAATGACATCTTCCCTGATAGCATTAATGTTCTGCTGCATGACTGTCATGTTCTGCTGCGTGACTGTCATGCTCTGCTGCATGAGTTCGCGCAATTCTGAGATTTGGGACTCTATGCGATCGAATCGTTCTTCTGACATCTTGTTGCCGTGATTAAAAAGTATGTTGATTTTGAGAGCTGAATCTAGCTGCAATCTAGAGTTATACATCTATTTTATCTCAAAATTGTAAACTGTGGTATCGATATTTTCCGCTCGGCAGTAGTCTTGTAGAAGCTGTTGAGCTAGAACGGATCGAACGATCCCGTTACCATGTTTCTAATTCTTCTCGATCGATATGAAGTTGAAGGCGATCGAGAAAGTCTTGAATTTCTACAGCCATTTGTCGGATTGATTCTGGTGGTGAAGTTAATGCTGGTTCTTTAATTAATTTATATTCAGATGTCCGCACGGATCGGGCATAGGATTGGCTCTGTTCGATCGTTTGGCGCTCTGCTCGATCGCTTTGGAGAATCAGTAATGGTAGTTTGAATTGAGCTAATCTATCGGCAACTAGTTCGCGCCGAATATCGCGATCAGATCTTTGAAATAGCAATTTACAAGTAGTGGGAAATCTTTTAAAAAATCCCCAATACGCTAAACTTTTTGTCAATGGCTCGACACCATCGCCGATTGATGCTATTACTTGCAAACTATTTAGCCATAGTCTAAACATTGATGGCTGAGAGAGTAGCCATCTAGTAGTAAACTGATATTGCCAATTAGCGACAGAGAATCCTTCAGGTGAAATTGTCACTATTCCTTTAACTAATTTTGGATACTTTAGGGCATAGCTGACAGCAATCCAAGCACCTAAAGAATGCCCGATGAGATAAATCTGACGTAATTTGAGCGCTGTAATAAACTCTTGTAAACAATCAACTTCCATCTCGATCGAATTAGGAGCTTGCACTGCAATTGAATTACCAAAACCAAGTAGATCGAGCGCCAAACAATGAAAATTTTTGCTCAATAAATTTATTGCACCATCCCACTGCGTCCGATCGTGCCAACTACCATGCAGAAATATTAGTACGGGACGACGACTATCGCCAGCTTCATGCCAGAAGATCTGTCCGGCGGAGAGTTTGATTCGAGAACTGCGATCGACCATAGCGGCTAGACAATAGGGCAACAAATTGCTGAGAGCCGAGTGCGCTCAGGGTGTAATCAGATCGTAGCCTAAAAAAATCCTCGGTCTGCGCCGGGTTATAGAAATCGATCCAGTTACTAGCCTTTGGGGTGCGCGATCGCGTATGATAATATTTGCTGAAGCTACGTCCGCTCGGATTCATCTCCGATGGTTAGACTCGATCTTTGATTCAGACGGCTAAGGATGTTTCGCTCACTCCCTGACAAACCCAGTTCCGATTGGGTTGGCAGATACCTATCGTTTATTTTTACAGAGGCAAATATGGCAAAACGCCGCAACCTGAAGAAGGAAAAGGCGGAGCGTAATCAAGCATACGCTCGTAAATTTAGAAAACGCCCCACTGGCGGACGGATGTTCAAATC
>NZ_JANLWO010000450.1:0-1696 GCF_031364565.1 Chamaesiphon sp. OTE_20_metabat_361 | reverse complement strand
CCCCCCGTCCCCCCGTCCCCACTTCTCCCGTGAACTTCACCACTCCACTTACAATCGGCTCCCTCCAGCTCCATAGCCGCGTCTTTCAATCACCCTTGTCAGGTGTCACCGATTTGGTTTTTCGTCGCTTGGTGCGGCGATATGCGCCCGACTCGATGATGTATACCGAGATGGTGCAGGCATCAAGTTTGAGACATCTCAAAGAAATCCCGCGCATCATGGATATCGATGCCAACGAGCGTCCGATTAGTATTCAGTTATTCGACTGTCGTCCTGACTTCTTGGGTGAAGCGGCTCAAATTGCTGTCGAGCAAGGCGCACAGACGATCGATATTAATATGGGTTGTCCGGTGAATAAAATCACTAAAAATGGCGGTGGCTCGTCATTACTGCGAGATCCCGATACTGCCGTCGCGATCGTCAAAGCGGTCGTAAATGCTGTTAATATACCCGTGACGGTCAAAACCAGAATTGGTTGGTCGGATGATGAAATTAATATTTTAGATTTTGCTCAGCGGATACAGGATGCTGGCGCACAGATGCTCACGGTTCACGCTCGTACTCGCGCTCAAGGCTATAATGGTACGGCTAATTGGGACTGGATTCGACGAGTAAAAGCAGTGCTATCGATTCCAGTAATCGCCAATGGTGATATCTTTTCAGTAGAAGCTGCGATCGCATGTCTGGAGCAGACTGGAGCCGATGGGGTGATGTGTTCGCGCGGGACGCTCGGCTATCCTTTTCTCGTCGGTGAAATCGACCATTTTCTCAAAACGGGCGAGCTGCTACCACCGCCAAGTTCGATCGACAGATTAGCATGTGCGAAAGAACATTTACAAAATTTGTACTTGTATAAAGGCGAGCGCGGCATCCTCCAGGCTCGCAAGCACATGACTTGGTACGCGAAAGGGTTTTCGGGTGCGTCAGAACTCCGCACACAGCTACAGGAGATCGAGAATGTCGCTGAAGGGGTGGATCTACTCGATCGACAGATCGAATTATTAGCTCCAGAGGTTTAGCGGCTAGAGACTTATCATCACAAATAACTAGCCACTTACCGATTATAAATTACCGCGTAGGGCTGCAAGTAAAAATACCACAACTGGGCCAGCAATCATAATCATCGCCACCATTGACAGTTGGGCGATTACTTCCCAGTTAATACTCAGTACACTATCAACAATACCGCTCAAAAAATCCATATTTCCTCTCAAACAAACTTAGATTTATTATATAGCCAACAGGATCGGCGATACAATCTTATCTGCGCTGCGCGGGATTAGATTAATTTCGTTTACAAAACTACATGAAAGAGATGGGAGATGGGAGATGGGAGCTGGGAGAGCATTTTAACAAGGAAAGTGTCAATCGATGTAAATACTAATAGACTAGATGAGTAATAACTAACAACCTAAAATATGTCTACGTGGCGGTGTGTGAAGCAGTGTGGGGCTTGTTGTAACCTCGATCCGAGCGATCGACCAGATTTGGAAGAGTACCTGCCACCGGAGCAGCTAGCCATCTATCTGAGCATGGTGGGCGAAGATGGCTGGTGTGTGAATCTCGATCGCGATACCCAATCCTGTAATATTTATGAAGATCGCCCCTCCTTCTGTCGGGTACAGGAAGATACCTTCGTGGCGATGTTTGGGATCGAGCCGGAGGATTTGAATGATTTTGCGATCGCGTGTTGTCG
>NZ_JANLWO010000353.1:0-12559 GCF_031364565.1 Chamaesiphon sp. OTE_20_metabat_361 | reverse complement strand
CCAATGTCTAGAGGGGAGTTGGGAGTTGGGAGTTGGGAGTTGGTGGATGGGAGTTGGTAGATGAGAGATGGTAGGGAAATCCCTTCCGAGGAGGGGTGCCCGTAGGGCGGGGTGGGTAGATCTCCGCAGCTTATCAGCCAGATCGAAACTTTCGCCAGCCAGCAGCTAAACTAAATTCCCTCCCATCTCCCATCTCCCATCTCCCATCTACTCCGTAACTGCTTCGGCGAGGATATCTATCGCTTCTGCTTCGCCAGCTTCGATTTCGACATCTTCATCAGCAGGTTTGAGGGAGCCTTCTGGTACCAACTCGACTTTCGCATGGTCTTTGAGCCATGCTAGAGTTTGCTCTTTTTGGAGATCCTCGGTGATGTAGCTCCGCAGGCGATTTTCATCGATGTCCTCGCCAGCTAATTGAGGTAAAATTTCAGACATCTTCGCGACGATCGCTTCATCAGTAACGGTAATTCCTTCTTGTTTAGCAATTTCGGCGATCGCGAGTTGCTGCTTGAGGTTGCTAATCGCATCAGTCCGGCAATTTTCTTTCATTTTGGGAATGGTTTCCCGCGTGAAGAGTTTGTTGACATCCATCCCGTACTGGCTGAATTGGTTCGCCATTTGGTTGAGGATATTCATGGTTTCCCGCTCGATGGCTGTCTCGGGCAAATCCGCCTCGACAACATCGATCAAGGCAGTTTCCAGCGCATTAGTGATGTTTTGGTCGGTAGATTTTTGCGCTTGTTCTTGGAAGCGGGTCACGATCGATTCTCTGTACTCAGTGAGAGTATCAAAATCGCTCGCTTCCTTGGCAAAATCATCGTCTAAGGCTGGTAATTCTTGTTCTTTGAGATCTTTGAGGACGACATTAAACAGCGCAGGTTGAGCGGCCAAATCTTCGCGGGGATAGTCTGCTGGAAAAACGACATTGACATTGCGAGTTTCACCGACGCTCATGCCGACAATCCCGTTGACGAGATCGCCGATAAATTTGCCTTCAGATAGTTCGATATCAAAATCATCCGCTTGCGCGCCGCTGATTTCGGTACCGTCGGCGAGTTTGCCACTGTAGTCAACTACCGCGATATCATCGAGTTGCGCCGCCCGACCGACAACTGGGATGACTGTCGCTTTTTCCCGGCGTTGCCCATCAATAAAATCATCGACCTGCGCGGGATCGTAGAGGATTTCTTCAGCTTTAATGGCGAGTCCTTTATAGTCACCTAAAGTTACCGATGGTGGGACATCTACTGTCGCGCCAAAAGTCAAATTTTGTCCGGGGACAAACTGTTCCAGTAATTCGTCAAAATTGGAGGTAATCTGATAGTTGCCGATCGCTGGGACGGCTTCTTGCTTAATTGCCTCATTAATGGCGGGTTCGAGCAATGCTTCAAGCGCCATTGCTTTGACTTGAGATTGACCCATCCGTTGTAAGACTACTTGCCGAGGGATTTTTCCTTTGCGGAACCCAGGAATATTCGCCTTGGTGGTCAGGTTTTTGATAGCCTGTTCGTAGTATTTAGTCGTTTGGTCTCCGGTAACTTCAATTTGCAAACCAATCCGGCTGTTTTCGAGTTTTTCCTGGGTAACTTTCATGATATGTATATCTAACAACAGTCAATGACAATGTGGGAAGGGGCTGGAAATTCGCGTAATTATGATATGTTCGATGTACGATCGGTTAAGATTGTTTGCAAATCGCTCACAGTTAAACTTCAGCAAACGTAGAGCGATGCACTGAAATGTCGTTGGCAATAACTTGCGATGAACACAGTGTCAGCTTTACCTAATTGCTGCAACTCATCAGACCGAAAACTGCAAACTCACTGCCGATGGCAGGTCGCTCTAGCCGCATAACTCAACAAGAATGCCAATATTTACACGATTCACCTATCTGATGATAGTACATTGCTGTGAGGTATTAAGTATTTGGGATTAAGTATTTAGAATCGGGTGCAATCCGATCGAGATGTTCGAGCCGTTCGCGTACTTCTCCTTACGGAGCGACCCAAACCACGCGGAGGTTCCCGACCCATGGCTTTGGGTCAAGACAGACGCTTCGCTACGACTTCGTATCGCCAAGGACGAGGCTGTGCCTGTCTTGTCGCGTTCTATGCCGGAGGGAACCTCCGGCTCACGCGCCGCTACGGCAGGCTACGCCAGCGACTGAAATCGCGCCGAGGAAACCTCGGCGTGCGTTTCAGTCAAGACAACGCCAACAGCACAAGTAGCTGCTCCAAAGGAGAATCGAGATGTCCGGTAACTGACATAGAATTAAATTTCGATCGGGTCACTCTGAATGTGTAGGGATGTGTTAGGATTGCTCGATTAGTTCGATCGATATCAGGAGGTAGCTTACTTGTCGGATTTATATCGCGTCGCAATTTTAGGAGCCACAGGTGCTGTTGGGACGGAACTAATCGCACTACTTGCCAGCCGTAACTTTCCGATTTCCGAACTCAAACTGTTTGCCTCGCCCAAATCGGCAGGAACGAAGTTAAAGTTTCGCGGCGAGGAAATTACTGTAGAATGCGTAGACGATCGCTCGTTTGATGGCGTCGATATCGTCCTGGCATCGGCTGGTGGCTCGACATCCAAAGCGTTAGCGCCTCAAGCTGTAGCGGCTGGTGCGGTAGTTATCGACAACTCTAGTGCCTTTCGGATGCGCCCCGATGTGCCATTAGTGATTCCCGAGGTCAACCCCAGTGCAGCAGCGGATCATCATGGGATTATTGCCAATCCCAACTGTACGACAATCCTCATGGCTGTGGCGATTTATCCCCTTCATCAAGTCCAACCGATTCAACGAATCGTTGCGGCTACCTATCAATCAGCCAGCGGCGCGGGTGCTAGAGCGATGGCGGAAGTCGAAACTCAAAGTCGCGATATCCTCGATGGCAAGACACCCAAACCCGAAATTTTCCCTTACCCCCTGGCTTTTAATTTATTTCCTCACAATACCCCGATCGACGAATCCGGCTATTGTGAAGAGGAACTAAAAATGGTTAACGAAACGCGGAAGATATTTGGGACGCCAGATCTGCGCATCACAGCCACATGTATCCGCGTCCCCGTCCTGCGCGCACACTCGGAAGCCATTAACCTCGAATTCGCCACACCCTTCGATCCAGATAAGGCGCGATCGATCTTAGCCCATGCCCCTGGTGTAAAATTGGTTGAAGATTGGGCTGCCAATTATTTTCCCATGCCGATCGATGCTTCGGGTAAAGATGAGGTATTAGTGGGACGAATTCGCCAGGATCTCTCTCATGCCAACGGGTTGGAATTGTGGCTCTGCGGCGACCAAATTCGCAAAGGTGCCGCTCTCAATGCCGTCCAGATTGCCGAATTGCTCGTCGAGAAAAATTGGCTCAAGCGCAAATAAGGGATAGAGGATAGAGAGTAGAGCATTAAAAAATTAGGTAATAGTAAATTGGGGTGAGTTGGGACGCAATCGTGCGTTCTTTTACTACATACCTACCCCTCTACCCCCTATCCCCTGAAGCCCAAAACCTAAAGCCCAAAGCCTAAAGCCTAATACCTAATACCTAACACCTTCCCCATGACAATCGATTTCGGACGAGTCATCACGGCAATGGTTACACCCTTTGATAAGGATGGAAACGTTCACTATGCCGAAGCAGAGAAATTAGCCGCGTATTTAGTCGCAAATGGCTCGGATGGAATTGTGGTGTGTGGCACGACAGGCGAATCGCCAACGCTGAGCTGGGATGAAGAGTATCAATTATTTCAAGTCGTCCAAAAAGCCGTCGCTGGGAAAGCCAAAGTCATTGCTGGTACTGGGTCAAATTCTACCAGTGAAGCGATCGAAGCCACCCAAAAAGCTGCTAAACTAGGAGTAGATGGTAGTCTACAAGTAGTCCCTTACTACAATAAGCCGCCCCAGATCGGTTTATACCAGCATTTTGAAGCGATCGCGGCAGCTTGCGACTTGCCGATGATGCTCTACAATATCCCCGGACGTACCGGACAACAGCTAGAGCCAGAGACGATCGCTAAATTAGCAAAATTAGATGGCATTGTCGCAATCAAGGAATCTACGGGTAATCTAGATATAGCCAGTCAAATTCGCAGCTTGACACCGCCAGATTTTGCGATTTATTCTGGTGATGACTCTTTGACATTACCGATCCTGGCTGTAGGTGGAACAGGTGTCGTAAGTGTCGCCAGTCATCTAGTCGGCAATGAAATTCAGGCAATGATTGCGGCGTTTGGATCCGGTCACAACCAGCTAGCGACCAAAATGCACATCCAAATGCTGCCTCTATTTAAAGGGCTATTTCTCGCACCTAACCCCATGCCGATTAAAGCGGCACTCAAATTGCAAGGCTGGGAAGTTGGCGGACTGCGATTGCCGATGTGTGAATTACCGAACCAATTACTACCTCAAATTCAGCAATTATTAGACAGACAAGGCCTACTGCTGTCGATGTGTCGCGATTAGACAAAGCCGACACTTCGACCCTTCGGCAGAGCTTCAGGGCAACGCAAGCTCAGTGCATCGCGCAAAGCAAGCAAATTTGATAATTGTGCTGCGAATGATTGACCCATTGCCGATAATATGATACAACTAAGATAACGATGAAAAACGCAGATAAGTCAGAAACGAGCGGGTTAAAATTTGACGAGTTAGCAGCATAAGCTTTGTCAAAAAACACGTGATTGGAAGCGAGCCACACCTAGTCAAGCCGAAATTAATAAATCTAAGATTAGGTAATACGGTTACTGGTCTTCGAGCATAAATATTCAGTTAGTTTAATAACAGCCAGTGCAAATTTCTAGCGCATAGTTTTCGGAAGCCTGAATTATCTATTATCTTTATATTTACAGCGTTGCAGCCATGCTCCGCCATTGGTGTGATGGAAATCGTAGCGACCAAATCGCGGAAACACTTCTCAGTCGCTCTAGCGAGTCCACACCCAATAAAGTTTCGATTCTAACATACCAAGTCTGACAGCTAACTGAATTTGTAGCTGCCAATCGATACATCGAAAAATCCAGTTTTGTTTTAAAAATATCCAACTATCCATATCTATCTAAATGAGTCCAATTCTCAAATCATCGCAGACCTCCACAGTCGCCAAAAAGTCTAATGAACCTACTTTGAAAATCATCCCATTGGGCGGTTTACATGAAATAGGTAAAAATACATGTGTCTTTGAAATTAACGACGAGATTTTACTCCTCGATGCTGGATTGGCTTTCCCCACTGATGGAATGCACGGCATCAATATCGTCTTGCCAGATATGACCTATCTGCGCGAAAATCAGCACAAGATCAAAGGGATGATCGTCACCCACGGACATGAAGATCATATCGGTGGAATTCCCTATCACCTCAAGCAATTTGACATTCCGATTATTTACGGTCCGCGCCTTGCAATGGCTCTATTGCAAGGTAAATTAGAAGAAGCTGGTGTCGCCGATCGAACTAAAATCAAGACAGTCGCACCGCGCGATATCGTCAGAATTGGCGAATCCTTCTTTGTAGAGTTTATCCGTAATACCCACTCGATCGCCGATAGCTTTACGATCGCACTGCATACTCCCGTCGGTGTCGTCATCCATACTGGAGACTTCAAGTTCGACCATACCCCTGTCGATGGCGAAGCGTATGATTATGCCAAACTCGCCGAGCATGGTGAAAAAGGCGTCCTGTGTCTAATCAGCGACTCCACCAACTCCGAGATTCCTGGCTTTACTCCTTCCGAGCGTTCGGTATTCCCCAACCTCGACAGGTTTATCTCCCTAGCCAAAGGACGGGTAATGGTGACTACCTTCTCATCCTCCGTCCACCGGATCAACATGACGATCGAGATCGCTATGAAGTACAATCGGAAAGTCTGCGTAGTCGGTCGATCGATGCTCAACGTCATCGCTCATGCACGGAACCTTGGCTATATCAATTGCCCCGACGATGTATTCGAGCCACTTCAGTCGGCAAATCACCTTCCCGATGACAAAGTATTGATCCTCACGACCGGATCTCAAGGCGAAACCCTAGCAGCGATGACACGGATTGCTAATGGTCAACACCGCCAAGTCCGCATCCGCAAAGGCGATACGATTATCTTCTCAGCGAACCCCATTCCAGGCAACACCATCGCCGTTGTCAACACCATTGACAAATTGATGATGCAGGGTGCCAACGTCATCTACGGACGCGACAAAGGGATTCACGTTTCGGGACACGGCTGCCAAGAAGATCAGAAATTGATGCTGAGTCTGACTCGTCCGAAGTTCTTCATCCCCGTTCACGGCGAACACCGGATGCTGATCAAGCACTCCCAAACCGCTCAAAGTACTGGCATTCCAGCCGAAAATATGGTAATCATCGATAACGGTGATATCGTCGAACTGACTGAAAACAGTATCGGTAAAGCTGGTAAAGTTCCATCAGGAATTCAACTAGTCGATAACGCTGGCATCGTCCACGACCAAACTCAAGTCATGGAAGAGCGCAAACAGCTAGCCGGAGACGGTGTAGTCACTGTCGCCCTAGCGATCGGGCTAGATGGTAAGATGATGGTCACACCTCAAGTCAATCTGCGCGGTGTAGTCACAGCAGTCGAACAGTCGCTCATCGCCGCACTAATCCAGAAAACCATCGAGAATACTTTAATCGATCGTTGGGACAGGTTTGCACGTAAGTTTGAATCCGGTCAGCTCGACATCGACTGGACGGGACTCCAAATCGAACTAGAATCCGCACTCCAACGCCTAGTCCGCCGCGAACTGCAAAGTCGTCCGCTATTAGTATTGATGATGCAGACGCCTGAAGATGGCAAGACTTCCAGTAAAGTTAATGTTGCTGTCGGTGCTGGTGCTGGCACTAGTGGTAGTCCTGCTCCCATCGGTCGTCGCAAACAACGCTCGACAGCCAAAGTCAGATCTTAGATTTTCGCTCGGCTCTGCTGTACCGGAGCTAATCGACACAATTTAGTTATTAAAAAGAAGGTAGATGTGGTTTAATATTGCACCTACCTTCTTTTTTTGTCTGTCGGCATCAGATCTTTACCCCACCCAACCTCCCCTTATAAAGGGGATTAGCTCATCTGTCGTCTATCAAATTTAATTTGGTATTACTTAATCTAATTAGCTCAACTTTCTGGTAGCTCTGCTCCTATCTGGCTCCAAATTTCTCAACCGCTGCTTTAGTACAAGAATTTTATTTCTCTCAATCGAATCAATCGGGTATTTTATCGATCGAGAAAGGCGATATTCGATCGCATATTCCGCACGATTGACAACGTGCGGAATACTAGATTAATTCATCAATTCCCGCACGTCGGTAACTTTACCCGTCACTGCTGCCGCGATTACCATGACTGGCGACATCAATAATGTCCGCCCCGATGAAGAACCTTGACGACCCTTGAAGTTACGATTGGAAGATGATGCACTCAGTTGTCGTCCGACTAACTTGTCGGGATTCATCGCCAAGCACATCGAGCAACCCGCCTCGCGCCATTCAAATCCGGCGTTTTTAAAAACCATGTCTAACCCTTCGGCTTCGGCTTGTTTTTTCACCCGCTCGGAGCCAGGGACGATAAAGGCTTTGACTCCGGTGGCTACCTGTTTCCCGGCGGCAAATTTGGCGGCTTCGCGTAAGTCGGTGATGCGTCCGTTGGTGCAGCTTCCGACAAAGCAAACATCGACTTTGGTGCCGATAATTGGTGCGCCTGGGGAGAGATCCATATACTGATAGGCTTCTTCGGCGATCGCACGTTCATCCGCCGCCATCTGCGCTACAGTCGGGATGGGTTCGTCTACGCCGATGCCTTGAGCGGGGGTAATGCCCCAGGTGACTGTAGGGGCGATTTCGGCGGCATCGAAGACGACGACATCATCGTATTCGGCATCTTTATCGCTGCGGAGGCTTTCCCACCAGGCGACGGCTTTATCCCAATCGGCTCCTTTAGGGGCAAAATCTAGCCCTTTGAGATAATCATAGGTGACTCGATCGGGGTTGATATACCCACATCGCGCGCCACCTTCGATCGCCATGTTACAGACGGTCATGCGGGCTTCCATATCCATATTTTCAAAGGTAGTGCCCGCGAACTCATAGGCGTAGCCCACACCGCCTTTGACACCGAGTTTGCGGATGATATGCAGAATTACATCTTTGGCATATACGCCTAGTTGAAGAGTCCCATTGACTTCAATTTTTCGGACTTTTAATTTACCCAAAGCCAGCGTTTGGGAGGCTAAAACATCCCTCACCTGAGAGGTGCCAATTCCGAACGCTATAGCTCCAAATGCGCCATGAGTAGAAGTATGACTATCTCCACAGGCGATCGTCATTCCTGGCTGGGTTAGCCCCTGCTCAGGAGCAATTACATGGACGATCCCTTGGCTGCCAGAACCGACGTTGTAGAATCTAATTCCATGCTCTTTGGTGTTATTTTCGAGATGTTGCATCATCTCCTCGGCGAGGCTATCGGCGAGGGGGCGCGATTGGTCTTCGGTAGGTACGATATGATCGACGGTGGCAACGGTACGTTCTGGATAGGGGACTTTCAATCCGCGATCGCGCATCATCGCAAAAGCTTGAGGGCTGGTGACTTCGTGGATCAGGTGCAAGCCGATGAATAGTTGGGTTTGTCCTGATGGTAATGTGGCGACGGTGTGCGCGTCCCAAACTTTATCGAATAATGTATTTTTGCTCATGGCTATTTAGTGAATAGTGGATAGTGGATAGCTTGTAGGGTGTGTTATCGCGCAGCGTAACGCACCAAAGTATAAATGGTAGAGCCGATCGCCATAATAATTGTCTGATGCCAAGCGATAATACCTGCGAATAAAAAAGGGATAATCGCGATGCCATTAATGCAGGTCGCGAGCCATATATTAGCCTTTAATTAAACACCTACGATTGAAACCGCCGCTTATCAATAACCAATCAGATTACTCGATCGCCAGTAAATTAATTTGGTTTAATTCCAATTAATAAAGCTAACTCTAACCATTTCCAATAACAATCTACATCGGCAAATCCAATCTCGCGGAGATATCCTAGCTGAGTTTCGACATCGAGCAATTTATTCGATGGATCTTCATTTTCGGGTGTATAACCAATCTTGGTTAGAAACTGAATGTGAACCTTTTGATTGGGTGATGCAACATGTTCGAGATTGGCAAATACACCGCCAGGGGTTAGTAAGTTAAATATTTCCTCATATAGAGATCGCTTGCGATCGTGTGTGACATGATGAATGGCAAAACTTGAAACGATCGCATCGAATTGTCCGATATCTGGTAGTCGATCGTCCAAATTATGACTGATAATCTCAATAGAATTATCATCTTGAAATCTCGCTCTGGCTTTTTCCAGCATTACTGGTGAAAAGTCTAACGCAACTCCCGTCGCTAAAGGTCGATCGATCTTAAGTAATGCCATCAGTCTCCCATCGCCAGTACCCAAGTCGAGGATGCGCTGGGCAGTTTTGGGAATATATTCGAGCAGTACGGCTTCACCTTCTGTGCGATGGGGAATGCTATCGGCTTTGGCTAGATACCCTAATGCGTGTTCGGTGGTAGACCATAAATTTACCATAAGATTGGGCTGCGGCTGCGGTAATGGTTGCGGTGCGGTTGTATCACTACTATAGACAAGTCGGTCGGTGCTTGTCCAATATATATTAGTATTGCTGTTAATACTTTTAAAGTATCAATGCTATAGTTATTTTGTAATTGCTCTCGAATTAGAGTGGCTTTAGAACTTTATGCTCAGAGAAATAGATTGCAATTTATGGGTTGTCGAACAACCATTTAAGTATTTTGGGTTGGAAGTCGGGACGAGAATGACGCTCGTGCGATTGGGTACGGGAGATTTAGTGGCGATTTCACCGATTAAGATCGATCGAGCAACAATCGAGCAGATCGCGCTATTAGGTGAACTAAAATATATCATCGCACCCAATCTCTATCATCATTTATTTATTCAGGACTTTCAATTTATCTATCCTCAAGCACAATTATGGGCAACATCAAGTTTAGCTAAAAAAAGACCAGATTTGGTTGTTGATATACCAATTGCAGAGCGGCAAAATAGTATGTTTGATGGTGAGATAGATTGTCTCTTGTTTGATGGTTTTCAAACACTTTTCTTAAATGGCTACACACCTTTAAATGAATATGTGTTTTGTCATCAATCGAGTCGTACCTTAATTTTAACAGACACCGCTTTTTATTTTGATGAGAGCTTCGTACCGCTGACTCAACTAATCGCAAAATTGACGGGTGGATATAAATTATTAAGACCCTCACCACTCGAAAAAATAGCGACGCGAGATAAGCAAGCTGTGAAAAAAGCCGTCGATCGAGTGTTAGAATGGGATTTCGATCGAGTCATCGTCGCGCATGGAAGTATTGTCGAAACAAATGGCAAAGAACAATTTAAATCAGGATATGATTGGTTTTTAAATACCTAATCGATCGCGGTACCATTTACATTTAGACGATAGCGGACAGCGATCGCAATCTGGATTCTGAGCCTTACAAGTTAACGCGCCAAAATCTAGTAAGGCGAGATTCCACGTTCCCACATTTTTTCTAGGTGCGATCGCATCTGCGGCACCCCAGAGGATTTTGCACCGTGATTTGACTCTTTCGCCTTGTAAGCCAAAAAAGCGTTCGAGAATTCGCGCCACATTAGCATCTAATACTGCTAACGGTTGGTTAAATGCTTGAGAACCGATCGCGCGAGCGGTATAGTCGCCGATTCCTGGCAGTTTGAGCAGTTGTTTCTGGTCGTCAGGTACGATGCCATTATATTGGCTGAGGACGATCTGGGCGCATTGTTGCAGCCGTTCGGCGCGAAAAAATAAGCCCAATGGTTTGAGAAGTTTGGCAACGTCTTTGAGGTTGGCAGCGGCTAAGTCTTGGATGGTGGGATATTGCTCTAGAAATAGTTCGTAAATCGGTGCAACTGTATCGGCATCTGTTTTCTGAAGTAGAGATTCGGCGACAAGGAGATGATAGGCATCGGTAGTTTTGCGCCAGAGATAGTCGCGTCGATTGGCGATTCCCCAGGTAGAAAGCTGTTGGCGAAACCACCTAATTCGTGCAGTTGATGGATAGTCTGATGGTGTGGATTTAGTAGTAGTTTTCAAAAGTTTAATATCGATCGGATCTGATTTATGGAGCTGCGACACTTACGTTATTTTAAAACTGTTGCCGCAGAGTTACACTTTGGCAAGGCGGCAGAAAAATTACATATTTCACAGCCACCATTGACTAAACAAATTCAAGATTTAGAGGCAGAATTAGAATTTAAACTATTCACCCGCAATAATAGATCTGTAGTGCTAACACCTGCGGGACAGGCATTTTTAATTGAAGTTAACCAAATCTTACAACAACTCGATCGGGCGATCGATATTGGCAGAAAAACTAGTCGGGGCGAACTCGGTAAAATCTCAATCGGGTTTGTCGGTTCGGCAACTTATAATATTTTACCAGTGATGCTCCAGCAGTTTCGCGATCGATATCCTCACGTTCAGATCGAGCTGCACGAACTAACTACCGATCGACAATTAATTTGGCTGCGTGAGGGTAGAATCGATATCGGATCGATCCGTCCGCCGATTATCGATCGAGATTTTGTGACTCAGGTAGTTTTTCAGGAATCTTTTGTGATTGCTTTGCCTACTAATCACCATTTAGCAGCATTAGATGAGATCGATTTAACATTGTTAGCAACAGAGCCATTTATTTTATTTCCCCGCGAACTCGCACCAGGATTATACGATCCAATTATTTCGATTTGTCAGGCGGCGGGGTTTAGTCCGCAAGTAGTTCAAGAATGTATTCAAATGCAGACGATAGTCAGTCTGGTTTCAGCAAATCTGGGCATCTCTATTTTACCCGCATCAATCCAAGAAGCACAACGTCAAGGAGTAATTTACAAGCCAATTCGTTCCCAGACTACGAGCATCGATAAGTTAGCTAAGATTGCGTTAGTATGGCGGATTGGCGATCGATCGCCGATAGTAAATAGATTCTTAGAAGTTGTTTTAGGCACAAATTGACAGCAGTAGTTTTAATTAATTACTTATATCTTAAAGCAATAAATACCACCGTCCGCCATACAATTTTACTTGACCCTTACTTTGATATTCGATCGCGATCGAGTCATCAAATTTGTATTTCACTCCCGCTCGATCGATATAAGAGCCACGGAGCTTCGCAGTCCACAAGGTTGGTTTCGATTTAAGATATTCAACTTGACGCTCTCGAACTTTATGTCCGCCGAATTTAGCAATTTTGGCAGCAATTTCTGGTGCAGCAATGGACTCTTCTGGCATCAAGCGGCGGAGCGCATTCTCATTCCGATCTTCGAGCGCAGTCAGATATCCATCGACTATTTTCTCAGGTGTAGCCGCGCCATTTTTATTAGCTGCGCCACATGATTGCAATGACAATAATAAAATGACGATCGGGATAATGAGCATCGATCGCCAGTAAAGTGAGGATTTATGAGATAACTCGATCGCCTGCATATCAACTATATTAGTCCCAAAAGACTGACTCGATC
>NZ_JANLWO010000337.1:0-1706 GCF_031364565.1 Chamaesiphon sp. OTE_20_metabat_361 | reverse complement strand
CGATAGCCATTTGCTTCGTATAGTTTCACTGCGGCTGTTAAAGTGCTGGCTGTTTCGATCCAGATTTCGCGATTGCCGCGATCGCAAATTGCTTGCTCTAATAGCCTTAATAAATGCTTACCCAAGCCTTGTCCTCTGATTTTAGGACTCAAGTACATTTTCCGGATTTCGATCGCTTTGCTGCCGCGATTTAGGGGCGCATCGGCACTGTGTAGGCAGGGATAATAAGCACTCGTCCCGACAATCTCGCCGTGATGCTCGACGACCCAAAATTCGCCGCCGCGATCGAGATAATATGTCTCTACTGCTAACACATCGCGATCTGCGCCTTCCGGTTCCCAGCCCAGTCCATATTCCGCCAACGCTTGCTCGATAATACTAGCCGCCGCCAGCCGATCTGCGGGTTGCCACGATCGAATTATATAATCTTGGTAGTATGCAAGCATGGGAAGGTTTTAGGCTTTGGGCTTTGAGTTTTAACGTGAATTTCTCCTTGCGGAGCATCTGAGCCGACAGAAATGTCCTCTGATGGATGAAAGAAACTTTGCCTGAGTGCGTTGGGTTTCATTCTTCTGCTTGGTGCGCTAAACCCTCGGGGAACCCTACGTATCGCGCATCCGCAACCCAACCTACAGATCCTTGTACTATTAAACTCCTCCCATCTCCCATCTCCCATCTCCCAACTAACTATGAACTCTGGGTTCTGGATGGAGATTGGAGAGTATGTTACTTTCAAAGATTGCTAACTCACTCAGGCGAGTTTGGACGAGGGCGCGGTCGAAATAAGTATCTGCTAGTAACCAATAAATTCCGAAATGACGCGCTTCTGATGCCATTAACCCGCGATAAAATGCGGCTAATTGGGGATCGGGAAGATGGCTTCCGAGCAATCCCAGTCGTTCGTGAGATCGGGCTTCGATCAATCCCGAAACCAGGAGTGAATCGAGCATCCGATGGGGTTCTTGAGTGCGGACTTGGCTCATCAATCCCTTGCCATAAGGCGGCGCATTGAGCGGGGCGAGAGGAATACCGCGTCGTTCGAGGATCTGATTTACTTGCTCGAAATGTTCTAATTCTTCCTGCGCGATCGCGGTTAATTGCCGCACGAGTTTATGATTGGAAGGATAGCGAAACATCATATTAATTGCGGTGCTGGCGGCTTTGCGTTCGCAATGGGAATGATCGAGCAAGATCGTATCGATATTTGCTAAGGCTTGCTCTAGCCAAGCATCAGATGTCGGTTGGCATAAGATATTTATCGTCGGGTTTGTAGTTGCAATCATCAGCACGTCTCGATCGTCAATGAATTTAGTCAGAGTAGCTAGCTCTAGTATCGCGGATCTCGCTGAAATTATCCCAGCGGTTTTTAAAAAGTCGCTAAACTCGACAAAACCCACTTGCCCGAGCTGGGCAAATGGGTGATGATGTTCGGATATATCGGCAGATTAGATTGACTTACCCAATTATTAATTGTTAATTATTAATTAATTTAACTAACCTAGTTATCGATCGCCATCCCTAAATTGCCGATCGAAAATAAAAATCACCGATTTATTTACTACCTCGGATCGCTCTGGTGGGAAGTTTAGTTCCCCTTTGGTAGTAACAAAGTAGAGGAAGCGACAGAAACTCTACACTAAATTGGACGATCGGGCTATGAGTTGTGGTACTCGAACATGACATTTCAACCGCTGTTTTCTACACTG
>NZ_JANLWO010000318.1:0-14212 GCF_031364565.1 Chamaesiphon sp. OTE_20_metabat_361 | reverse complement strand
TGCTCTTCGTGCTGAAATTATTCGGATCGTATCCCCTTGTCGCTCTGTCCAGACAACTACCGCTACACCTAGACCGAGAAACCCAATCCCAATCCATCGATCTTCGCCATAATCAAGTCGGTCATCTGGCTCGATTAGCATGTTTTCGTCAAACATTACCGAAATATCTGCGAAGTCAATTTGATGCTTGCGGATATTCTCAAGGTTCTTTACTTCATCCCACTCAAATTGCATTAAAGCGACAATTAGGATACATCAAATTGAATTATCTCCTATTATCGCTCATCTGGCGATACTTGGTCTGACTAATTTAGATATTTAGTCGCCAAATTAATACTATTTAAAAAATATTAAATACTAAGTTTGGGCCATCAAACATAATCGCATAACGATTCAGAATATTTCGCCCAATAATAACTTCATTATTCAGAACATCATCAGGAACGGCAATCGCTTTTACTCTAAAAAAAGCTGCCCCATCAAAACTCATTCCTACTCGGTATGCTATCCCTTGAGACGATCGACCCAAACCTCTAAAAGAGATCGATTGTTGTCTATCTATCGCTGTAGCCTGGAGTTTAGAGATAATGGTGTAAGAAACTATGGTTAGATCCGAACCAGTATCCAGAATTCCACAATCGCAGGTAGTAATAATCGATGGATTGCTAAGATTGCTAAAATATGTGGTGACGATCGGAATCGGAGATATGCCATTAACCTTTGTATATGAAAATTCAGGCATTAATCTTTTCTTCGAGCGGAACTAAGTGACAAAAAATACTATTATACTTAGCAATTCTATCCCGAACTAAATCTGTTTCCCACACTCGATCGAGTAAAACATCTTCATCGACATCAGCATCGATTACGTTACCATCCTCAAACAAAACATACATCCCTGCATACTGTTCGATTAACTCAGGCAACATCGCATCAAACAGTTCGCTTTGTTTGGTGATATAACTATGCGCTTCTCGACTCCAAAACAATTCTTCAACTCCATTTGTGGCAGTTTGGTTTTGGAGTTGTTGGTACTGCCGATCTATCTCTTGAGATATTAAATTACTCGGATCGTTACGAGTTTGTTGCCCGATATAGGCAAGCTTTTCTAAATGCTCGGAATCGATTTGAATATTAATTGTCATCGTTGATGCAGCCTCTCAACAGAGCATCGATATTAATGACTAGATTGCTGAGTCTAGCTGCTCTAATTTTAACATATTTTATCAGCTTTGTAGTATGAGAGATAGTAAACTTAGCCTATCGAATAAACAATAATGAATCGACATGAAATAGTTTACCTAATAGATCTGCACTCGATCGCCCGATCTCAGTTTTACCAGTTAATATGTCTTCAACTGCTTTAGTTGAACCAAAAATATGCACCAGCTCAGATGTCTGCATATCTTGTTGATCCATCAAAAACGATAACATCGATCGAGGATTACTTTCTGTTTGAGGCTGATAAAATTCCTGCTCGAATTTCTCGACTAGCACAACTAACAACTCATAGAGTTCTTGTTGTTCAGGTGTGCGGCTGGTTAAGTGCATCAACTTCTCTACCATTGCCAAAGCTTGTTCGTTCTCCTCTTCTGTTTTAATTAGCTTTGGCTGATATTCAGATAATAAGTCTATGTATCGATCGCGATTAAAAGCACGTGCCATTTCTCCATTGCTCCTTATTGTGTTCTGCGTGAGTGAGAATATATTTGATGTACTTGGCGCAGTCTTCCGACAGATAATCTATATTGGTGATTAGATCGCTCAAAGACAAATAAATGTCAGCATTAACACAATCGCTTGAAAAATTTTCACTTTGGATAGAGAATAGTCAATCCGATCATGCTAAGTATATAAGAAATCATCCTCTTCGGCAGAATTTTGGTTGTAGTGACTGGTATCCAAGACCTGGATTAGAAAGGGAAATGCTCGATCTTTATGCTGAAGAAATGAATTTCAAGCTGCCTGAAGAAGTCTACGAACTTTATCAATGGCATAATGGTAAGTTTGTTATAGGAGACTATGCAAATGATGTTCATTTTAGTACTTTCGAGGACGGATTTTATCATGTTTTCAACAATGGATTTCCTCATTTTCCAATCTTCTTTGGTGATGGCTGTTATTATGCCGTTGATGAAGTAACAGATAATTCAACTTCATCACCAATCAAACTTTATGATGGCTGTGATGAGGTCACTAGCACCTATGCACCAAGTTTGACGAAATTAATGCAAGCAGTCGTAGAATGTGCCGAAAATTATGATGTCATTTCGATACAGCTTGCAATCGGAGAAATCGACCGCAAACAAGATTATCTAATCACTGATATCTACAGAAAATATGGAATAATCGGTCAGAGCTGCGGATTGTGGCGGTAGTACGTATTTATGTATCTTAACAGCAAGAACATCTCAAATTACGACATCGATTCTCTCAGCCCGATCGCGATTTTACTATGCTCTTCAATTTGGGACATTACTTGACGAGCGCGACTGATTACTTGTGGGGGTAAACCTGCCAATCGTCCGGCTTCGATGCCGTAAGATTTACTTGCACCGCCGGGTTGAACTTGGTGGAGAAAGATAATTTGGTCGGGGAGTTCTTTAACGGTGACTTGGTAATTTGCCACGTTGGGGAGGATAGATGCGAGTTCGTTGAGTTCGTGATAATGGGTGGCGAAAATCGTGCGCGAACCGATTTCGGTGGCGAGATATTCAGATACCGCCCAGGCGATCGAAAGTCCGTCAAATGTGGCGGTACCGCGTCCGATTTCGTCTAGTAAAACGAGGGAATTAGGGGTGGCGTGGTTGAGGATATTTGCGGTTTCATTCATTTCGACCATGAATGTGGATTGTCCGGTGGCGAGATCGTCTACTGCGCCGACGCGGGTAAAGATCCGATCGCAAATCCCTAATGTGGCGGCGGTGGCGGGAATGAAACTACCGATTTGCGCCATGATTTGGATTAAGCCTAATTGCCGGAGATAACAACTTTTACCGCTGGCATTTGGCCCCGTGAGGACGATCAGATCGGGATGTTCGACGCTGGGATTGATGTGTTCGGCTTGTCCCAATTGGGTGGAATTGGGGACAAAGAAGCCCGCGAGGAGGGCTTTTTCGACGACGGGATGGCGACCGTCGGTAATCTGGATTTCGCGGGTGGGTACCATCTGGGGGCGACAATAGCCTTGAGTGGCGGCAATTTCGGCTAAACCGCACAGGACATCAACGGCGGAGACGCTGCGGGCGATGGTGCGGATTAGCTCGGTGTGAGCGGCGACGGTGGCGCGGAGTTCGATGAAGATTTCGTGTTCGACTCGGTTGAGATCTTCTTGGGCGGTGAGGACGCGGACTTCGCGTTCTTTGAGTTCGGGGGTGATGTAGCGTTCTTCGTTGGTGAGGGTTTGTTTGCGGATATAGTCGGCGGGTACCTGGTCGGCTTTGAGGCGGGAGATACTGATGTAGTAGCCGAAGGTTTTATTAAAGCCTACTTTGAGATTAGCAATTTCGGTGCGTTCGCGTTCGATCGCTTCTAAATTGGCAATCCACTGGAGATCGCCAGCGGCGGCGGCGCGCATTTCGTCGAGTTGGGGGTGGATGCCCGATCGAATGATGCCGCCTTCTTTGAGGTGTTGGGGTGGGTGTTCGACTAGGTGCGCGGTGATTTGTTGCCCCAGGGCTTCGAGTTCGGCGGGGACGTGGTGGAGGATTTTGAGGAAGGGGGATTTGCCTTTGCTGGCGATGCTGCTGAGTTCGGGGAGTTTGAGGAAGGAGTCGGCGAGGGCGACTAAATCGCGGGCGTTGGCGCGTCCCGATGCGGCTTTTCCCGACAGGCGTTCGATATCGTAGATCTGTTTGAGCAGTTGCTGGAGATCTTGGCGGAGGAAGGTTTGTTCTACGAGTTCTTGAATGGTATCTTGGCGTTTATTAATTGAGGTGATATCTAGTAATGGTTGTAAGAGCCAGCGGCGCAGGGCGCGTCCACCCATTGCGGTGCAGGTTTTATCTAATGCCCAGAGTAGAGAGCCTTGAAAGTAGCCATCCCGCACGGTTTGAGTAATTTCGAGGTTGCGGCAAGACTGGCGATCGAATACTAGATAATCGCCGAGTGAGTAGGTGCGTAAGGGTTGCAGGGTGACGGGGTTGCCTTTTTGGGTGGCTTCGAGATATTCCAATAAGCCGCCAGCAGCCCGCACAGCCAACGGAAACGGCGCACACCCCAAAGATTCTAGCGATCGCATTTTAAAGGTGTCCATCAGCCGTTGCTTGGCTTCTGGAAGCGTAAATGGTGCCAGGGGTCGCATGGCATAACAGAAGCAATTGGGCAGATCGGTAGGGAGTAAGTCGGAAGATTCGCCAGGGCGCAAGAGGCGGTTGAGATCGGGTGCGGCGACGGGAATGAGGATTTCTGGCGGTTGCAGCCGCATCAATTCCTGGGTGAGGATTTCTAAATCTGTGCCCTGAGTAGTCAGAAATTCGCCTGTAGAGATGTCTGTATATGCCAGCCCCCAATTATCGCCGACAATGACGATCGCAGCCAGGAAGTTATTCCGCCGCGCTTGGAGCATTTCTTCTTCCTGAATCGTCCCCGGAGTCAGCACTCGCACGACTTCCCGCTTGACTAAATTACCTGCGGCTTCGGCGGCGGTTTCCATTTGGTCGCACATAGCGATCGCGTAACCTTTTTCGACTAAAATCGCACAATACCGATCGACTGCATGATGCGGTACTCCAGTCATCGGGACGCGCCCGATTTCTTTACCACCTTCTTTACTCGTCAGTACCAGTTCCAGTTCCCGCGCGATCGTAATTGCATCCTGAAAAAAGGTTTCAAAAAAGTCCCCACACCGATACAGCAACAAGGCGTGTGGATACTGTTCCTTCACCTCGACGTAATGCTGATACATCGGCGACAGTTTGGTACGATCGAGCTGACGATAATCGGCGTTGCGAATTTGACTCTGGCTCGTGCGAATACCAGTTAAGTCAGGAGTATTATCGGTCATGGAGGTGGGATGTGTGGTGAGGTGTGAGTAATTAGCGTAGATCTGAGGGTACCCTCGGGTTGTGGCAGCAAAATAATTCTATTTTACTACTCACTGCCTGTTGCCCAATGCTCCAGACATCTGCATCTGACCTCCTACGTTCAGCCTTAATACTTAAAAATACAGCCCGAATTGCTACTCGAATCGATTCATGGTATAATAGTACTATATAATGATTGAAAATAACTAACGATCTCACTGCTAGTAGGAGCAAAAAATCCGATGAAGCTAAGTAAAATCGATTTAAGCAGCTTAAAAGCGATCGCGCACGATGAGGATGGACTCAAGCTGATTATCGAACGCGAACAGGAGATCGAATATATCGAAATCCCTGCTCCACTGGCGGCTTATGAAGGATTGCAAATGCTCGATCGAATTATCGCAGCGGCAGTAGCAATCGAGCCGAGCGAACCCATTGAAATGTTGCCCGCCTGTTCTACGATGGCGGCACAGGTAGGTTACGATTACGATCGCGAGATCTTGCAGATTGAGTTTAATAGTGGCGCAGTTTATCAATATTCAGCAGTAGAACCAGAAGTTTGGGAAGATCTGCAAGAAACTGATTCGATTGGCAGCTTTTACAACCGCGAAATCAAAGGTTATTATCCATCGGTCAAAGTTTAGAATCGTTAAATATCTATTACATTAATCAGCTCACACGACCGGGTACTTTATACTTTAGAAGTATCAAAGATTGAGAGATCGATCTATTTTAACGCAGGGGCTAGAGTTATGCGAATTGCCACCATGCTAGAACGTTTCATCGGATATTTTTCCGATGCAGCGAACCGAATATTTGGACCCAATCGCGATCGATATCCGCCAACTGGAGGGCAACCTTTTGAAGGAGATATACCCAAAAAACATCATTAATTTAATTGAGAATTGAGAATTGAGAATTGGGTTGAAAGGGCTGGGGATTTAAAACCCACCCTAATAACAATCCACCGTCAATGGTGGGGGATTTAAACCCCTGCGTCTCGTTAATCGAATCCTAATTTAGGTAAATTTAACCGTCTATTTCCAGTGTCTTAAATATTTACGAGAGTAAATATAGCTGGAAGTGGGCGGTTAGTCATAGGAAGATCGATTGAGGCAGTGATGTCTGCCTGTAAGATATAGTGAGCTGAAAATAGCCTCAGAGTCGCGAAGACTGATAAAATAAGATGCCAACAGTTCCGTGCAACAATAGAAATATTCATGATTTCCAGTAACGATTTTAGACCTGGTGTATCCATTGAGTGGAAGAGCGGTGTATGGAAGATCGTCGAGTCTCTCCATGTGAAACCGGGCAAAGGTTCGGCATTTGTCAGAACCAAGCTCAAAAATGTCCAGACTGGTAGCGTCGTAGAAGAGACATTCCGCGCGGGGGAAACTATGCCTCAAGCTACCCTCGAAAAAATCAAAATGCAGCACACCTACAAGGATGGCGATCAATTCGTGTTCATGGACATGGAATCTTTTGAAGAATCCAACCTCACCCCTACCCAAATCGGGCCTAATGTCAAGTATCTCAAAGAAGGGATGGAAGTGAGCATCGTCCGTTGGGGCGAGCAAATCATGGAAGTAGAACTTCCCAACACTGTAGTATTGGTAGTAACCGATACCGATCCAGGCATGAAGGGCGACACAGCCACAGGCGGGAGCAAGCCTGCGATCGTCGAAACTGGCGCACAAGTCACGGTACCCTTATTTATCAGTATCGGTGAAAAAATCAAAATCGACACGCGTACAGACCAATATGTCGGACGTGAGAGCTAGATTGGTACCGATGTCCACTGGATGGAATCAGAACGCTACATCCGTGCAGCTCGGCAGATTGGCACTGCTAAATCGCTCTAAATTAGTTCTAAATACACTCTCGGCTTGAAATTAGATCGGATCGAGCCGAGCAGTTATTTAGATGCCAGTGAATTTTAGCGCGAGCTAGCACGCGTCAGTCAGTTAATCGATCGGCTCAAATGTATTCAGCCTAATCAGACGATCGATCGCCATGGTGAGATTTTAAAGATCGGGTTGATGCGGATTTTAATAATGAATTTTTAGAAAATATTTAAACGATCGAACTTCTAAATATATCGACTTTATTACTAATAATTAGTAGCTATTGCCACACTAAATATGACAATTGATTTTAAAGAACTTAGCGAACTATTAGCCGCGATCGCCGCTAATAATATTACGGAATTAACCCTCAAGAATGCTGACTTTGAACTAACAGTCAGTAAAGGACATCCCCAGTTTACCAACGGTTCGATTTCAACCACGATCGCCGATATTAATACTCAGGTCATCGCTTTACCCGCACCCGAACACCAATTACAGGTAGCCGAGGCAAGCGCCCCGACGATCGATACTAAGTGGGTCGCAATTAAGTCGCCAATGGTGGGCACCTTTTATCGCTCGCCAGCCCCTGACGAGCCAGCATTTGCCTCGATCGGCGATCGAATTCGCGTCGGGCAAACTGTCTGTATTATCGAAGCTATGAAACTGATGAACGAAATCGAAGCCGAAGTCGTCGGACAGGTAATGGAGGTATTAGTTGAAAATGGTCAACCGATCGAATTCGGTCAACCATTAATGTATATCAATCCTAGTTAAATTAATCGAGCGAGCGTTTAAGGGTTGGTAGGTGCTGGATTGATGGGGAAGTCTCGATCGTAAGTTTGACGCGTGATTGGCTGTCTGATTTCGACACCATCCTCGCCGAGTACTTCCAGCTTTTTGCCCTCGACGGTAATCCAGACTTGGGCATCGGGGTCTTGGGCTGTGGCTGTATAGACTACTTGCCCCAATCGTCCGATTGCGGATGTCGCACCGCCACTTTGCGTGAACTCTTTGGAGAGATCGACATGGATGCCATCTGCTAGCACTTTGGTACTTAAGAGCTTGGTACCGACGGGAATTGTTGAAGTCAGCTTGCCGTCTGGCTTGCCAGCCGAAGCGATCAGGGTAGACAGCGATTTATTGACGCGTGCCTCGGGATTGTCGGCTGCTGTCGGCTGTGGATCTTGAACATCTTGGGAGACTAAAATGGTTTTTTTGCCGTCATCATCGAGTCGCCAAATTTTGACCTTGCCATCTTGCTGTTGGGCGATTGTCGGGGTGGTCGGCTTAATAGTATTTTGACCGACAGTTGGGATTTTAGATGGTGTCGTCGGTGCGATAGTTACCTGATTGGGCGTAATCGGCAGCGGTGTTGCAGGTTGCGGATTTTGCTGTGCAGGATCGACTGTAGTGGGATTTGGATTGATTTGGCTAGGTGTATTTGCCTGCGGCTGGTTGTTGTGAGTCGTGAACCATGCCAAACCACCACCGAGCGCAGTTGTGGCTAAAGTCAGAGCTGAGATCGTAGCAACGACGCTTTTAGATATAGATTTTTGGTTTTCCATAATTAAAAATTCCTATAAATCGTTAAAACCATTAGACAGTGAGCAGTTATTGTAGATGGTGTCAGGGATGTTGGACTCAAGCCAGCTAACCGATTCCTAATAACTAGTAACTGGTAAGTGTTTGCCGTCGATCGATCTGCCAAGTTAGCACTTTAGCTATTCTGGTCGATGCTCTCCTAGTTTAACTGGTAGAATTGGGATTCGGCGACGAATATTCTCGATATCCTTACTCTTTACCGAACTAGCCGAGCGCAGATCGAGTCATTACTCTTTACGCCCAGCCAAACGGACGAAAGCCGCTAGCTCCACCTGTTGGGGATTGACTTTGAATTGGAGAATGCGGGCGCTCAAACCCCGCTGCTCAAACATATCTACATTCAATCGATCGCTAATTCCGGCAGTCAAACCCGATAACAGAAATTCTGGCACCGGAGTTTGCCCGACTAGTGCTTTGGGCGCGACTAGTTGAAATTTCCGACCGCCGACGACACTGACGCCAGTTTCGAGATTGACGGCTATTTTTTCACTAGAGTTGGGATCTTGCAACTCTGCTTGAATTCCCACCCGATTATTGCCTAGAAACCGGATCTGGGGGTTAGCAATTTGGTAATCTTTGTTGAGCGAACCAGCCGCCGCACCACCGAGAGTACTAGTAGTCATTTTCTGAAGTCTAGCGATCGCATCCGGAGACTTTAAGTAATTATTTAGATCTTCTTCATTAAACTTCAACTTGATGCCCGCTTGGATGGGTTGCTGAATCGAGCCAGCACGGGGGCTTTGTCCGTCTGCCTGAAGTGCCTGGAGATTCACTGCAATCGGGTCGGTTTCGATTTCGAGAGTATCGATGCGCAGATCCTTACTCACCCACAATCCGCGTCCGGCAACCCGCAGTTTATTAATTTTCCCATTGATAATTTGGTGAACGGGCGCATTATCAGTCCGCACTTGTAATTGCTCTGCACGATCTAGTTGCGATAAAAACGCCGCTTCGACATTTTTATCGACGACTAACCCCGTCAGTGAAAATAAGGTGGTGATACCGGACAGGAGGATGGTGATTAGTTCCATTTAGTGGATAGTGGATAGTGGATAGTGGATAGTAAATAAGCGAGGGAATGGAAATGTGTGGAGAGAAAAGGACGCTTGCGTCCAAATTCACTATTCACTATCCACGATCCACTTCTTAACCGTTGCCCCAACACTCTCGACGGTAATATCCTGAGATTGTTTCGTGGCACGATTGACGACTTCTACTTTACCATCTTTGAGCGATCGACCAGTGACGATCCGGAAAGGGATGCCGATGAGGTCAGCGTCCTTGAATTTGACCCCTGCGCGTTCATCGCGATCGTCGAGGATAGTTTCGACCCCCAGGTGATTTAACTCGGTGTAGAGGCGTTCGGCGACCTCCATTTGTTGAGCATCGCTGATGTTTGGCACGCAGATTATCGCATGATACGGCGCGATCGCGACAGGCCAAACGATGCCATCTTTATCGTAGGATTGTTCGACTGCGGCTTGCGCTAGTCGGGATACACCAACGCCATAGCAACCCATCACAAGGGGTTGCTCCTCTCCTTGCTCGTTGGTAAATGTCGCCCCCATCGCCGCCGAATACTTGGTGCCGAGTTGGAAAATATGTCCGACTTCGATGCCGCGTGCGGTTTCCAAAACTTGCGTCGGATCGTGGATGGCGCGATCTCCCACTAGCGCCTTTTGAAGATCTACCCGTACTGCTGGTAGGGGGAAATTAGTCTGCCAATTGGCACCGACGACATGTTTTTCGGCTTCATTTGTGCCCGTAATAAAGTTTGTCAAACTAGCAGCGGTTTCGTCCACGATCCGCAGAAATTGCGGATGAACGTTAGGACTGGCACTGATATATTCATCGCTCAAATCTGGGGCGATATAACCGAGTGGTAAAGGTTTAGCTGCCCATTTAGCGATCGCAACCCCATCGGGTACTTCTAGAGCAATTACTGTTTTGGCACCATAATTAGGCGCTAATTTCATCAATTCATTAGTTAATTTTACTTGGTTAACTTCTCGATCGCTCCGAATACTAATCAATACTAAAACCGTCTTACCATTATCAAATACTGCTTGTTGCAAGACATTTTTGACGATCGAAGTCGAGTCGCACTGCAAGAATTTGACTAACTTATTAATCGAGTTCGTATTCGGCGTATCCTTGATTTCATAACTAGTAAAAGTTGACGCTACAGCATCGGGAGCTAGCGAAACAGCCTTCTCCACATTGGCGGCATATTTACCATCTGCCGTGTACATCACATCATCCTCACCCGCTGCCGCCAGCACCATAAATTCCTGCGAACCAGAACCCCCGATCGCGCCAGAGTCAGCATCTACCGCCCGAAATTTCAAGCCGCAGCGGGTCAACATCTTGCAGTACGCATCGTGCATATCATCATAAGTTTCCTTCAGACTTTCTGCATCGGCATGGAAAGAATAACCATCTTTCATAATAAATTCCCGACCGCGCATCAACCCGAACCGAGGGCGAATTTCATCGCGAAACTTGCTCTGAATCTGATATAAATGTTGGGGTAATTGACGATAAGATTTAATCAAATCACGCGCCACCGCCGTCACGACTTCTTCATGAGTCGGGCCTAAAGCTACCTCTCGATTTTGTCTGTCGGTAAAAGCGAACATAATCCCTTCCGCTTGGGTATAGGTATCCCAGCGTCCCGACTGTTGCCACAATTCGGCGGGTTGGAGTTGGGGCAGCAGACACTCTTGTGCGCCTGTGGCATCCATTTCTTCTTTGACAATCTGCCGTACCTTCGTCAATACGCGCCACATCAGGGGTAGGTAAGCATACAAGCCACTCCCAATCCGGCGAATGTATCCCGCCCGCAATAGCAGCTTGTGGCTGGGGATTTCGGCGTCGGCTGGTTCTTCGCGGAGGGTGACAAATAGGCTTTTGGACAGTCTCATCAGATTTTTTGCGTGGGTTTACTCGCCCTAGCTCGGTAGGGTTTTGCTATCGATATTATCGCAGGGTCGGGGTCGATGTGGGTAGAGCCAATGCTGGCTTATTCGGATGTTCCTCGCCATTTAAACTCGATCCGTTCTTCCGCCTGGATAAACTCGATGTTAAATAAGTCAAATACCACTTCCCTACCCAATAGCAATGGAGCATCAGTGATTTCCGTTTGCAGCCAAGCCACAGGAGCTTTAAAACTATGCCCATTAATAGTGAAATCTACCGCACGGGTGACATACTGGATCTCGCCGCCAACGCCCGTACCATCTGACAAAATTTCGCCATCAGCTAACGCAAATCCCAATAGTTCGCCAATTTCCAGACTAATCAAACTCAGCTCTGCGCCAGAATCCACCAGCATCAAGGCATCGTGACTGACAGAGCCATGACTCAAGGTGACGGGATATTCTGGCTCCCATTCATGCCGAGCCATGCCATAGAATTTAAACCAAAAAAATTGAAATTCCGATGTCTGTGCGGGAATCCACTTTACTAAAAAGGGTTCTCCGGTGGCAGTGGCGAGAGATTCTACCAAATCCCAATCTCTCCCAGCCGCTAAGAGCCGAGTGGCACTATAAGCAACAAATTGACGACGATATCTCGTTCTCAGCATCCGGCGATGTTGATGCCCCCAACGGATAATAGCTCTGGTTTGTTCGGAAGTAGTTGTCATCAGGATCCGATCCTCAAATAAATTGCATCGGTCGATGTGGATACGAGACAAATATCTTCAGCAGTTACAAGTGTGACTAACTTTCATAGACTACGCCAACGCATATTGAAGACAAGCATGAATATCTTCAATTGCCAAATCTGGATAGTAGTCTCGAACGATTTCGGGAAAAGATCTTCCAGATTCAACTAATTCTAGGACATTCTGTACTGTAATCCGAGTACCAGCAACACAGGGTTTTCCAAAGTGAATTTGAGAGTCGATCGCGATTCTATTCATAAGTTTACTGACGTTCTCATGCTAAGTTGAATATCCAGATCCTTACTAAGAATGTAACATCTTACTATCGATAGTATCGCAGGGTCGGAGCCGACGTGGGTAGAGTCATCGCCGATCGAAACCATTTGAGATATTTTTAGCCATAGAGCTGTCTGGGTACCTTTGCTAAAAACCCGAACTATTACTATTTACTCCCCATTCTTTTAGTTGGTCGATCGCTGACTGATATTCTGCGACATCGCCCTGTTTTTTCGACAGTCTGGCAGATTGCTTCATGTCGGCAATTCCACCATCACGATCGTCTAACTTCATATACTTGACCATACTCCTGCCCTTGAAAGCCATAGCATTATTAGGGTCGAGCGAAATCGCCCGATTTAAGTCGGCTAATCCCCCTTGAGTGTCATTGAGTTTAAACGCTTTGAGAGCACCACGAAGAGAATAGCTATCAGCATTATTGGAGTCGAGAGAAATCGACCGATCTAAGTCGGTTACTCCTCCCTGAATGTCGTTGAGTTTAGTTGCTTTGAGAGTACCACGAACAACATAGGTAGTAGCATTTTTGGAGTCGAGCGAAATTGCCCGATTGTAATCGGCTAATGCCCCTTGAATATCATTAAGTTTCAGCGCTTTGAGCATACCACGATGTTGATAGGAGATACTAAATCTAGGGTCGAGAGAAATCGCCCGATTGAAGTCGGCTAACCCTCCCTGAGTGTCAATGAGTTTAAACGCTTTGAGGGCACCGCGCAAAGAATATGCCATCGCATACTTGGGGTTGAGTTGAATAGCTCGATCGAGATCTGCCAAGCTACCCATAGAGTCTCCTTTACCCATTTTCAGAATTGCTGATGCGAAGTAATCGCCTGCTTTGGCTGCGGTATTGGTTTGAATAGGGGCTACTTTTCGATCTAGCTCAATGCCCATGTTCCGCGCCACCATCCCGAATTGGTTGATGGGAATGCCGAGATTAAGTCCGGTTTGGTTGCCGTTGTCATCTTTATTGCTTTTACCGTGAATGGCAACCAGTTCGCCATCACTATTGAGGATTGCTCCACCATTCATTCCTGGTAAAGTTTGGTTACTATAAATTAGGGAGTAACCATTTTCTGAAACTCTAGTGCTATTGGCAGAAACTTGACCTTCCCTAGATAGAAATACCGACTCAGTGATAGCTCTAGTCGTACTAGGAAATCCATTGACATAAATACTCATGCCAGATTCGAGGACGTTGCAGTTGCCAAGTTTGGCAGTGGGATATTTAGCCGTAGATTTGAATTTGATAATTGCAAGATCGATATTACCAGGAGCCATGCGAATCGAGCTGCTTATAGCTTCGTAGGAGCGATTGTCTGGCGTGGTAATTTTATAATTGGCTTTATTTTTTACCACACTAGCAGTAGTGAGAATAGTATAGATATTTCCCTGGTGCTGAAGGATAACACCAGAACCCAAAGTCTCAGGCGTGGAAATCGATACTGTAATTGCTTTCCCGATATCGGCAATCTCGACTGAACTTTTGGCGGATGCGATGTTTGGTTGCACGAGTGCGATCGTGGCACTAATGCCAATAAGTCCAGTCCACTGCGAGATCTTAGGCAACATGAGCGGGTAATTAATTATTTTAGAATGGGATTAATATAGTCTAAATTTTCGCACAATAACCACCAATCCCCAGCATTTAGGCGATCTGGCGGTGCGATCTCAGATCGCATCGATTATCTCAAACAGCTCGTTGCGATTCACCACTTAGGATCGCAGGTGTTCAACTAATAACCAGAGTTGCGATCGAGTTTTTGCCACTCGTTTAGTAC
>NZ_JANLWO010000238.1:0-2260 GCF_031364565.1 Chamaesiphon sp. OTE_20_metabat_361 | reverse complement strand
GGGAGACTTGCCCGTTTTCTGACTTGAAATAAGCCTTTTCATTTGCTTTGACTTCTTCATCGGTCAATCGCGCCATTTGGAGATTGGTACTGCGGTACACAGGTGGCGTACCAGCAGGTGTGTTCAGCAGCATGAGGCTGTATTCACCGTTTGCATCGTTATAGGTGGCTTGCTGGACGGGATATTTGCCATCAGCGATCGGCTTTTGATTGGTGTTATTACTGACCGCCGGATTTTGGACGGAAGTAGTTTGCTGTCGATCTCGTCCCTGAGATGTCCGATCTTCCGAGCCACAGGCTACAGAAGTAACAGACAACGTTAAAGCCATAAAAATTATCACTAATCGACGGAGCATATAGGCTGATTTCATGACTATTGTACTTGTTTATTTTAGCTAGTTCTCAGGGCGCTCGACAATTGATAATTTCAGTAACAAAGGGATTGTATATTTACGATCCCTATGACTATTTTAGACCGATCGAACCCGATCGACTGAGTTTTGAAATACCTAGTTAACCGATCTATTTGGATCTGGATAACCGCATGGCGGCAGTGGAAATAATCCCAGTTAACTACCAGCTATTAATTACAAAGGAATTAATTCAGGGAAATTTTGGAGTACTTGGTCGTCGGTAAGTTCGTCACCAAATCGGGCTGGTGAAAAATGAATGTAGATTGCCCGGAGGCGTTCTTGATAGTGAAGATTTATTAATGATTTCAAAGCTATTTTGAGCGCTGAGATATTGGATAAATCTGCTTCGATGGTAGAGTCTTCACCTTCTAATGCTACAGTCAGCATCACAATCAAATTCCGAGTGGGCGGGAGGGTGAGTTGAGCATTGGGATTGGTATTGTCACTGATGTCGGGTTCGCTCAGGTAGCGTCCGGCAGAATCAGTAAACAATTCATTGGCATAGTCGCCAGCGCCACCTTCATCCCAGAATACATCCCCTTCATTAGCTGCCGATCGCCAGTAGGTGTCGTATTGCAATAGGTTTTCACAGATTGCGACTAAGCCCTCGCCGACGATCGTCAAATCGCCATCGGCTTCGATCGCTTGTCTGGCGGCTTGGTTTAAGATCCCGAGTAATGGGGATACTTCTTCGCCAGTAAGATGGATAAAAATCCGCGATACGACAAACTGGCTCTTACCAGTGAGTTTATTGAATTGGTCGCGTAAGCTCATAGTTTTTAGGGGGTAGACTACTGCATCCATTCTAAAATACGATTCCAACTCCACCAGGGGTCGCGATCGATATTTAACTTTTGACAAGCTTTGTTACTGATATGCCCGACATGTCCGCCGTGCGGGGTCAGCAATAGATCGAGGTGGGGTTGCTTGCTGGCAATGTCGCACAGTTCGGGCACTAGAGTGGGATCGAATAGCGGATCGTCAGCGGCATAGATTATTAGTACGGGTTTATGGAGATCTGCCAAAAAATAGAGCGGACTCGTCGCGGCATAATAATCTTGGACAGTCGCAAAACCCAGTCGGGGAATTACTAATTCGCGATCGAATCCCCAAATTGAGGTCGCTCGCTCGATCGCCGCAGGATCGATCTGGGTGGGATGATAGCGACGTAACTCGCTAGCTAATTTTCGCAGTTCCTTAGAAATCGATCGTTCTAAATATTTACCCAGCGGATCTGCCATTAAATAAGTCAAAGATCGATCGGATTCCAGACTGGGACAGATGACCGCCCCGCCAGCAATTTCTGGGACATCCAGACCCGCCTTAACGCCCCACAGAGCCAACTGACCGCCTAAAGAGTACCCCATCAACCACATTGGTGCCGGACAGCCTAGCTGAAGCGATTGGCGGGCAATCTGCACGAAATCTTCGCCCTCATGCAAACCGTCGGAAGTAAGTTGGGGCGATAACTCGGCAGTTTTACCGTGAGCGCGCCAGTCAAATAAGACGACAGCATAACCTTGGGCATAGGCTTTGCGACCTAAGATTCTCAGAAACCACTGGTTATCAAGAGTGCCAGTGATCCCGTAGGTAGCGACGATCGTCCCTTTTGGCGCAGGCGGGATGGCAAAGATCCCAAAAATTGGCACATCCCCATCACCACTAAAAATATGCTCTTGATAAATCGGCTCTGGCTCGATGGTATAGCGTTCCCAATTGCGGCTCATCCGCAGTGCGGTATAGAGGGTCATCGTCAGACCGGATTGCAGCCACCAAGGCGGTAAATATTGAGGATTCAATGGCTTAATGGCAGGATGAAAGATGTTATTTAATTTTAAGCTTCAAAGT
>NZ_JANLWO010000237.1:0-5455 GCF_031364565.1 Chamaesiphon sp. OTE_20_metabat_361 | reverse complement strand
CCAGAGTCGCTTTAATGTCTTTTTATAATTCGGGGCAAACCCCCCAATAAAAACGCCGCTAAACCGTCGGGAAACCCGACGAGCGCGAAACGCTAACCCCTCATTTGCTCGTGCGTTTACCCAAGCAGTTAAGATTATTTCTAGTTCGATCGATTCAAGTCCTCCTTATGGGCTGTGTGCTGATATTTTCGACTAGTGTTTACGCTCACAAAATCGAGCCAAATTGGTTGGATGTTACTAATAATACCGTCGAGCTAGCGAAACTCGATCGCGCCTTTGATGGTTATCGGATCGTCCAGATTACCGATCTACACTCAGGAGATGGGATCGATCGTACTCAACTAGAAAAAGTTGTCGAAACCGTCAATGCTCAGAAACCAGATCTGGTAGTCATTACTGGGGATCATATCAGTCGATTGCCGAGGCAACATCTCGAATTATTAGATACGCTCGCCAAATTGCAGCCTCGCGATCTGACGATTTCGATCCTCGGCAATCACGATGTCCACAACGATCCGACGCCAGTTCGCGCCGCCATCAAGCAAGCCGGAATTACCTTACTCGAAAATGAGATCTACACCATCAAACGCGGTGACGCGACATTGCATATTGCTGGCGTAGGCGATGTCTTTTTCGGGCAAGCTAAACTCGATCGAGTTTTAGCGCAATTACCAGCTACTGGAGCCGCCATCATGCTCGCCCACGAGCCAGATTTTGCCGATGAAACCGCTGCCACTGGCAGGTTTGGACTTCAACTATCGGGGCACTCCCACGGCGGACAAATTCGGGTTCCTTTTTATGACGGATATCTACCAGAATTGGCGCGTAACTATCCCATCGGACGCTATCAAGTCAAGGATATGGTGCAGTACACCAGTCGCGGCATCGGCACGATCAAACTCTACGCCCGGTTTAACTGTCGTCCAGAAATTTCGGTGTTTAATTTAGTTTCTAGTAGCTAGCGGCTGGTAAGGTAGGGGATAGTGAATAGTGGATAGTGAATAGTGGATAGGTAGCAAGGTAATTGTTAGAGATCGAGGCTAAACTGCCAATATTGCACAGACAACACGAAAGTTGAGGAACTATGGGGTTCGATCTAGTTCAATTGCTCCGCAGGAGAACTTACACTCACAATTGACAACGCTCAACACACAAGTATCGACGCTCTAATCCCTCCACTATCCACTATCCACTATCCACTATCCACTATCCCCTCCTATGGCATCTATTCGTGAATTGCATCATCAGCTTGTCACCAAACAACGATCGGCAGTAGAAATCGCTACAGAAGCGATCGATCGCGTGGAGAAACTCGAACCTAAATTGCGAAGTTTCTTGCGGACAACACCTACCCAAGCGTTAGAGCAGGCACGACTAGTAGATGCCAAAATCGCTGCTGGCGAAGATATTCCCCTACTGGCGGGGATTCCGATCGCGCTCAAAGATAACATGTGTACCCAGGGGATTGAGACTACCTGCGGCTCCAAGATTTTAGCGGGATTCGTGCCGCCTTACGAATCCACCGTTACTCAGAAGCTCAAAGATCTCGGCGCGGTATCGCTGGGTAAAACCAACCTCGATGAATTTGCGATGGGGAGTTCTACCGAAAATTCTGCCTATCAAGTCACTGCTAATCCTTGGGATCTAGAACGCGTACCGGGTGGATCTTCAGGTGGTTCGGCGGCGGCTGTAGCTGGGTCAGAATGCGTTGTATCGCTCGGTTCCGATACGGGTGGATCGATTCGTCAACCTGCGGCTTTTTGTGGCGTGGTGGGGCTAAAACCGACCTATGGATTGGTATCGAGATTTGGCTTGGTGGCTTATGCCTCTTCGTTGGATCAAATCGGGCCATTTGCGCGGACGGTTGAAGATGCGGCGATTTTGCTCGAAGCGATCGCGGGTTATGACTCCAAAGACTCTACCAGTCTCAAAATTGAGATTCCAAAATATTCCCAATTACTCACCCCAGATTTACCCAAAGGTTTAAAAATCGGCGTGATTACCGAAACTTTTGGTGAAGGTTTAGATCCGCAAGTTGCTGAATCCGTCCGCTGCGCGATCGAGCATTTCCGTTCTTTGGGTGCCGAAGTCCAAGAAATTTCTTGTCCCCGCTTCCGCTATGGCTTGCCCACTTATTACGTGATTGCCCCCTCCGAAGCATCGGCAAATTTAGCCCGCTATGATGGCGTCAAATACGGATTTAGAGCCGATGCCGACAATCTGATGTCCATGTATACCCAGACGAGAGCTGCTGGATTTGGAGCCGAAGTCAAACGCCGAATCATGCTCGGTACCTATGCGCTCTCAGCGGGTTATTACGACGCCTACTACCTCAAAGCTCAAAAGGTGCGGACGCTGATTAAAGAAGACTTTGAAGCAGCATTTAGTCAAGTAGATATCCTGATTACCCCAACGGCACCCACGACGGCTTTTAAAGCTGGCGAAAAAACAGCCGATCCATTGAGTATGTATCTCTCCGACTTGATGACAATTCCCGTCAATCTGGCTGGCTTACCTGGTATTAGTATCCCTTGTGGTTTTGATGATAAAGGAATGCCGATCGGACTACAACTACTGAGTAATGTCCTGCGTGAGGATCTGTTGCTCCAAGTTGCCCACGTCTACGAACAGTCTACCGAATGGCACAAGAAGTCGCCACAACTGATTTAGAAACAAATATACAAATCTATCGCGCCAACAGGAGGTAGGGGTAATTCATGAATTACCCCTACCTCCTGCTGGAATACAAACGCGGTAACTCCTAGCCTAACTAATATAAAGATTTAGCCCGCTGGCACCTGCTCAACCCAGTACCTTTCGTAAAAAAGCTAACTGTTCTGGAACGATCCGATAGTAGATCCACGTTCCTCTGCGCTCCTTCGTCAGCAAACCCGCCTCATACATCACCTTGAGGTGGTGGCTCACAGTGGGCTGCGATAGTCCCAACGACTCCACTAACTCGCAAGCGCAGACTTCTCCACCGGGCTGCGCCGCGATCGAACTCAATAACAATAGTCGCGCTGGCTCGCCCAATACTCGAAATAAAACCGCGACTCCCGCAGCTTCGGCGGCGGTTAGATTACCCGCTAGTAATGGCGGACAGCAGGAAGTAGAAAGCTGTAAAGGTGTCATAAATTCTATATTGACACAAATCGATGTATGTTGATAAGATATCGATATTCATCAATATCGATGCAAGTCGATATTGATGAAACATTCCCGCGAATTGTTAGCAAAATTTGTCTGTACCTTTGTGCTGATTTTTGCTGGTACAGGTGAGGTGATGGTCGATCGATTCAGCATCGTCTGTGGCGCAGTAGTAACGACATTAATTTACAGCCTCGGTCACATTAGTGGCGATTTAAAACTTCAAAAACAAGAGGAAAACAGATGACAGTTCGGGTGGGCATCAATGGATTTGGACGGATTGGACGGCTAGATTTGCGGGCGGCGTGGGGGTGGCCGGAACTAGAATTCGTGCATATCAATGAGGTGAAAGGTGGGGCTGAGGCTGCCGCTCACCTGCTGAAGTTCGATTCTGTCCACGGACGTTGGGCACCAGAAGTAACAGCGGAGAACGGGAAAGTCACGATCGATGGTAAACCCCTGACTTTTAGCGAACATGCGAAACCTGGAGATGTACCTTGGCAAGATTTGGGTGTCGATTTGGTACTGGAATGCTCTGGTAAGTTTAGAACTCCCGAAACCCTCGATCCTTATTTCAAGAGGGGTGTGCGAAAGGTAATTGTAGCGGCTCCAGTGAAGCAATCAGCCCTAAATATCGTAATGGGAGTCAATGATGGGCTGTATGAGCCGGATAAACATCATCTGCTCACGGCTGCCTCCTGCACTACTAATTGTCTAGCTCCAGTAGTGAAGGTAATTAATGAAGGCTTGGGGATTAAGCATGGCATGATTACCACCATCCATGACAATACCAACACGCAAACGATCGTCGATGCACCGCACAAAGATTTGCGTCGGGCTAGAGCTACCAGTTTATCGCTGATTCCGACATCTACTGGATCGGCAACCGCGATCGGGTTAATTTATCCCGAACTCAATGGCAAACTCAATGGTTTGGCGGTACGGGTACCATTACTCAATGCTTCCCTGACAGATTGTGTATTTGAAGTAATGCGATCGACCACCGTCGCCGAAGTCAATCAACTACTCAAGACAGCTTCCGAGCAAGAGCCGCTCAAGGGTATTTTAGGCTATGAGGAGCGTCCGCTAGTCTCGATCGACTACAAAGACGACCCCCGCTCTGGGATTATCGACGCGCTCTCGACGATGGTAGTGAATGAGACTCAAGTAAAAATCTTGGCTTGGTACGACAACGAATGGGGCTACGCCAATCGGATGGTCGAACTCGCTCGGAAGGTGGCTCTAAGTATGGATTAGTTTCGTTCGATTACCGCACTCGATTGAAATCGGCGCTAATGATACGAAGTCCGCCTACGCGGACTAGGTAATCAGTCCGCGTAGAATTTTGTAGGGTGGGTACTGCCCACCGCCATAGATTATGGCTGAAACCTAGCTGGTGGGCACTGCCCACCCTACTGGGACGACTAGCAATATGTTTGACGATCGCTTTACCCACATTTTTAGTCGTGTCGAGCCACTACTGAGACGACACGACTAAAACTGTGGGCATTCATAACTCTGGAAAATACAATTAGTAATATTTTGAACGATCGCTTTACCCACATTTTTAGACGTGTCGAGCCACTACTACCTCTAATATTTCAGTCCGCGAAGGCGGACTTTGCATCATGAGCGGAGACTTCAGTCTCCAGGCTTTTCTTAATCCCGAACTCACATTCAGTATTAAATCGTCCACTTATTCTTTACCTTGTGCAGTCATGGATTCTACTACAGCTTCCAGTGCCAATTTCAAGAACTATGTACTCGTAACATTAGCCTACTGGGGCTTCACCATCACCGATGGTGCCCTGCGAATGCTGGTGCTGCTCTACTTTTACAACATTGGCTACACCCCCATCCAAATCGCTTCCCTGTTCCTGTTCTACGAAGTCTTCGGTGTAGTCACCAACTTTTTTGGCGGTTGGATCGGCTCCCAGTTTGGACTGAAAGTGACACTGTATACGGGGATTGGATTACAGGTGATTTCGCTGGTGATTTTGTCCTTCCTCGATCCGGCTTGGACACAGTGGATTGCCGTCCCGTATGTGATGGTTGCTCAAGCATTTTCGGGGGTTGCTAAAGACTTGACCAAAATGAGTTCCAAGAGTGCGATCCGGCTGGTGGTGCCTCAAGATGCTCAGTCATCGCTATTCAAATGGGTGGCAGTGCTGACAGGTTCCAAGAACGCGCTCAAGGGGGCGGGTTTCTTTATTGGTGGTGCCTTACTGACTTCGGTGGGTTTTGTTCATTCCTTATGGATTATGGCAGGTGGACTAGCTTTAATCATGTTCTCTGGGCTATTGCTGCC
>NZ_JANLWO010000294.1:0-1773 GCF_031364565.1 Chamaesiphon sp. OTE_20_metabat_361 | reverse complement strand
CATCTCATTATTGCTTGGTAATGATGCGTCGATCGCGATAGCGTTAAATTTCGGAATTTAGACTATTATTATCGAATTACATTTTCCAATTTTTAGCAATCGTAAATACACCTAAATTATCACTTGTCGGTCGGAGCGATTCTCTTCCAGAGACGCTAGGCGAACGAGCTATTTGACTCAAAGACCGCTTCACGATAGGACAGTTCGAGTCAGTTACTTGTAACACTTTTTAGCACTCCGATCTCCTCATCCAATCGGAACATCCTCGCCCCCAAACCATTCAATCTAACTAGTAGTCTACAGCGTAAAGCTAGTTACCATTTATTGCCCCCAGTCCCCCTGTGAATCCTACCGCGTACACACGAGTTGCTGCGTAGTCCCTTTACCCCACCCCAGCCCTCCCCTTTCTAAGGGGAGGGATCAAAAGCCCCCCTGCAAGGTTGCGCTGTCTTGTCTCGCATAATCCGGGAGGGAACCTCCCGGCTGCGAGCCGCTGTCTTGACCCAAACACATGCTCCTCCACTCTCCGCGTGATTTGGGTCGCTGTCTTGAAAAGGTGCTTTACTTGCGGAGTTCGTCCGGTCGGGTTCCCCGACCATGGAACGAACCCAAGCGGGGAAACCCCAAGAACGCACTTTTCGCTAAACCGTCGGGAAGCCCGACGAGCGCG
This sequence comes from Chamaesiphon sp. OTE_20_metabat_361, assembly GCF_031364565.1. NCBI lineage: Bacteria > Bacillati > Cyanobacteriota > Cyanophyceae > Gomontiellales > Chamaesiphonaceae > Chamaesiphon > Chamaesiphon sp. OTE_20_metabat_361. The sequence continues at coordinate 1,103 of NZ_JANLWO010000294.1, read as the reverse complement.
CATCCGCTTTACAAGGGGGGTTGGGGGGTAAGCCCAGCGAAAACGAAGCAATTGACTTGTGTATGCGCCGCAGCCTGTGAATCTGGGGATGAGAATTGCGATCGGGGAGATCGAGTGCTAACATTGGGCACAATATCTAGGTAGATAGCGATCGCACTGTATATGTTAGTACCACTAGAGATATTCGGTAAATGTTAGCCTAGTCTAGCTTGTTAATCTGTTTCTATCTTTGACTTTGATATATAGGTCGAGCCAAGAGTGAAAACCCAGCCTAAAGATCGATCTTCGTCTCTACCCCAGCCGCAATTGACGCCTAATTCACCAGATAGATCTCGTCGGTGGCTGAAGTTATTTTTAAAAACTGGCAGCAAGATTGGTTTGGGCTTATTCTTGTTGTTAATTGCGGCGCTGGGATTCGGTCAGTGGTGGGCAAAAGATAATCTCGTACCCCTAATCGATCGGGAGTTAACTAAGAGTCTCAAACGTCCGCTAAGTTTGGGCGCTGTCGATAGTGTTTGGTTTAATGAAATTCGGCTTAAAAATGCCAAGCTTCCTACCACTGGTAGCGATCTAAACTCTGTCGAGGCTCCGGAAGCGATCGTCGGTTTCGATCCGCTCAAATTTTTGGTTGAGAAGAAGTTAAAGTTAGATGTGCGGTTGAATTCGCCGCAGATTTATCTGGCTCAAAATGCGGGTGGTAAGTGGCTGACTATTCCAGCTCAAGATAAGCAAGATCCACCACCGATTAAAGTGGAAGTCGGTACGATAAAAATCGATAATGCCCGAGTAGTTGTCGTCCCTTACAGTCAGACACCGCAACCAATTACTATTAGTAAAATTAATCTTCAAGCCGATGTAAGCGATCGCCAAGATCGGGTTAAATTTGAGGGTGGGGCACAGTTTGGGGCGGAGGGACAGGTAAATGTGCGAGGTAATAGTGTTATTGCCAACGGTGAAACGCAGTTAGTTGTTAAGGGTCAAAAGTTAGATGCTGCCGCTGCGACGCGGATTTTTAAGATCCCGGAAGTTGTTATCGATCGCGGTACCGTTGATGGCGATCTGACCTTAGCGATTCAACCGCAGAAATATCTGCGGATTAGTAG
>NZ_JANLWO010000293.1:0-2598 GCF_031364565.1 Chamaesiphon sp. OTE_20_metabat_361 | reverse complement strand
CCGTGTATACGCAAGTCGGCTTGGCTTCGTTTCTAGAGCCAAATCCCCCAACCCCCTTAAAAAGGGGGCTTTAAAGTCCCCCTTTTTAAGGGGGATTTAGGGGGATTTACCCACCATAAGCGAAGCAATCAGACTTTTCAGACATCCTCTAAGCTCTACCCTCTACCCTCTACCCCCTAGAAAATGACACTCTACCAACCATTCCTCGACTACGGTATCGATTATCTCAAATCGCGGCTGGATCTTAGTGAGTATCCGATTCCGGCTGGATTCGATCGAAAAAGTGCGATGACTGGAAAGGGAGATAAACAAGCCGAAGTCCTCACAACTAGTTATGGCTTCCAGTCGCCCAAACTGCGGCAAATTCGGGCTGCACACGTCCAAGGTGGGCAATCGTTGCAAGTGCTCAATTTTGTGATTTTCCCGCATCTCAACTACGATTTACCCTTCTTTGGGGCGGATTTAGTAACCTTACCCGGTGGACATCTGATCGCGATCGATATGCAGCCGTTATTTTGGAACGAGCCAGCGTATCAAGAGCATTACACCACGCCGATTTTACCGATGTTTCACGAGTATCAGGCGCATCTGCCGTGGGGGGGTGATTTTCCGGAAGAAGCCCGCGCCTTTTTCTCGCCAGCATTCTTGTGGACGCGTCCGCAGGAGACTGAAGCCGTGGAGACGCACGTATTTGGAGCCTTCAAAGATTATCTCAAAGCCTATCTAGATTTTGTCGATCGCGCCGAACCGATTAGCGATCCGCACCGCTTGCAGGAAATCGAGCAAGCGCAACTGCGTTACGTTCGATACCGCTCCGAAAAAGATCCAGCACGCGGGATGTTGAAGCGGTTTTACGGTGAAGAGTGGACGGAAGAGTATATCCACGGCTTCTTATTCGACTTAGAGCGAAAATTACCCGCACATTCAGAAGCTCAGTAACTTTGAACCGCATGAATCGATCGATTATGAGAGCCGACGGGAGGAGTTAGGCACCAGCGGCAAGCTGGCTGGCGGCACGATCGCGATCGCATCCACAGCCGCGAGTGCCGTTTAAAAGTGGTGTAACTATGGTACCTAATTTTGGAGTTAGAAGCTTTACACAGTTAGATTATTAACGTTTGTGACAAAGATCGGTAGAAGCAAATAATAATACACAAAAAGTTGTATAAGTTTAAGGGATCGGTAGTCTCGATTACTAAACATCAGCTCGATCCAGCCAGCATAAATTGGCTATAATATGAGAGTTTTCGCAAATTTATTAAGCTATGTTAAGCGATCGCGAGACAGCCGCCGAAAGATTTGACACCAAAACTATTAAACGCATACAGGATTAAATATATGTTAGACGGATTCTCCAAGGTTGTCGCCCAAGCCGATGCACAAGGTCAATACCTCAGCACCGGACAATTAGACGCCCTGGCAGCAATGGTTGCCGACGGCAACAAACGGATGGATACGGTCAACCGGATTACCTCCAACTCCTCCACCATCGTTGCTAACGCCGCCAGAAGCTTATTTGCCGACCAGCCCAACCTGATCGCACCCGGTGGCAACGCTTACACCAGCCGTCGGATGGCAGCTTGCCTCCGCGACATGGAAATCATCTTGCGCTACGTCACTTACGCCATCTTCGCAGGTGACGCATCCGTCTTGGACGACCGTTGTTTGAACGGCTTACGCGAAACTTACCTGGCACTGGGTACCCCTGGTTCTTCAGTAGCAGCAGGCGTCCAAAAAATGAAAGCAGCAGCAGTCGAAATCGCCAGCAACACCAACGGCATCACCAACGGCGATTGTAGCGCGTTGATGTCCGAAGTCGCTAGCTACTTCGATCGCGCCGCAGCAGCAGTAGCTTAGTTGGTGGATAGTGAATAGTGGATAGTGGATAGTGAATGAGTAGTAGGGTGGGCAATGCCCACCACAAGGGTTATCACTACTAATCTCATCAACTATTCAACATCCTCACTCGCCATTTAGTCCGAAATTTGTCAACCATTTAACAGATAAAATTAGAGTCATGAAAACTCCTTTAACCGAAGCGGTATCCACTGCTGATTCCCAAGGTCGCTTTTTGAGCAGCACCGAATTTCAAGTAGCCTTCGGTCGTTTTCGTCAAGCAGCAGCTAGCTTAGCAGCAGCCAAAGGCTTAACTGCTAATGCTGAATCCTTAGCTAACGGTGCAGCGAATGCTGTTTACCAAAAATTCCCCTACACCACTACCATGCAAGGTCCTAACTTTGCGGCAACTGCTGTTGGTAAAGCTAAGTGCGTGCGGGACATTGGTTACTACCTCCGCATGGTAACTTATTGCCTAGTTGTCGGTGGTACTGGCCCGATGGATGACTACCTCTTAGGTGGTTTGGCGGAAATCAACAAGACTTTTGACTTGTCGCCAAGCTGGTACATCGAAGCGCTCAAGTACATCAAGTCCAACCACGGTTTGTCTGGTGATGCGGCTGTCGAGGCTAATTCTTACTTGGATTATGCGATTAACTCCTTGAGTTAGTCTCGTCTCCACCACCCGAAGTTATCTGCAACTGCCGAGCGATGTCGTTGGCAATGGTAAATAACTTCGGGGTATTTTTTTGGCAATTTTTT
>NZ_JANLWO010000265.1:0-2274 GCF_031364565.1 Chamaesiphon sp. OTE_20_metabat_361 | reverse complement strand
CACGAGATCGTCAAAGAAGTGACTGGTTTGGACTTTAGTAGTTTTGACTCATTAGAGACAGCCCAAGCAGCCGTCAAAACTGCCGGGATCGGCGGCTGTGCTGACGTTAAAACACTTGGAAAACTCATGAACGAGGTATTCGAGCAAAAGTGTGAAACGACCCTAATTCAGCCCACCTTCGTCATCGATTATCCTACCGAAATCTCCCCCCTCGCGAAACCCCATCGATCGAAACCCGGACTCGTCGAACGGTTTGAATTATTTGCAGTCGGACGCGAACTCGCCAATAGTTTCTCAGAGTTAACCGATCCCGTCGATCAGCGAGAACGCTTAGAAGCTCAAGCCGCGCGTAAAGCCGAAGGCGACAACGAAGCTCACGACATCGATGAAGACTTCCTCACGGCGCTAGAATACGGGATGCCCCCAACTGGCGGCTTAGGCATCGGGATCGATCGATTGGTGATGCTCTTATGCAATTGTGCCAGTATCCGGGACGCGATCGCCTTCCCACTCCTCAAACCAGAACCGAGCGAACAATCTGAAGACACATAAATCAACGTAGGGTGTGTTATCGCGCCAGCGTAACGCACCACCTCTATCTAAAGACGCATAAATAAATAGAAGTAGGGTGTACCGCGTCAGCGTAACGCACCATCATTTTTTATTTTTACCCGATCGATCGAGCCTACCAATTCGTTTCACCAATTCTCGATCGAGCAGTGCATATCCTTGGGGGTTTAAATGTAACTCATCCAAGCGATACTTATCTAACATCATCCCGCGAGCGTCAGCAAGTAGCGGAAAAGTATCAAAGACGATCGTTTTGTCATCAGCTAGAGTGGCAATATAGGTATTGACTTCCTTAATTGCTACAGCGATGTCATCCGACCAAAAAGACTTCCGCTCCAATGGTACTTCGCCAACGGGAAAAATTGTCGTGACGATCGCGACAGCACCCAAACTCTTAGTTTCACTGACGATCCGGTTGATATTCGCCTGACAATTAGCGATAATTTCTTGCTTGCGCTCGGGGAATAAGGCAATAGTTTTAAGATCGTTAACGCCGACTTGAATAACCACGATCTTGGGCTTTAAAAGACGCACATGAGCTGAAAATCGCTCGATCGTCTGAATTGATGTTTGACTGGGAATCCCTCGGTTAATGAACTCATAGCCATCGAGCTGGGGCGATGTCCAACTGGCTGCTCTGGAGTCACCAAAAAAGACGATCCGAGATTTGGTAGAGTTAGTAACTTGCTGAAGATTTTGGGCATAATAGCTCAAGCCTACTGGATCTAACCGAGTTTGATTTAGCTCAAAATAGTATTGCTTGGCGCGATTGTAGAGTAAAAAGTTGATAAAAATTGAACTTCCGAGTAATCCTAATCCCAAAGCGATCCATAGTAGAAAAAATTTGCTCATTCAACTAGACCTAAATATCAACTAATCATCAAGATGAAACCGACAGCTACACTACTATTTTCTTGCCCAGATAGCCGAGGATTGGTTGCTAAAATAGCTAATTTTATTTATGCTAATGGCGGTAACATCGTTCATGCAGACCATCATACCGATTTTAATGCTGGGTTATTTCTCACGCGGATCGAATGGCAAATCGATGGCTTTAATCTCCCCCGCGAACTAATTGCTCCGGCTTTTGGCGCGATCGCGCAACCTTTAGATGGTACTTATCAAATTAGATTCTCGGACACGGTTCCGCGTTTAGCGATTTGGGTTAGTCGTCAAAATCACTGTTTGCTCGATCTAATTTGGCGACAGCAGGCGGGAGAGTTTTTAGCAGAAATCCCCTTAATTATTAGCAATCATCCCGATCTAGAATCGATCGCGCAACAATTTGGCATCGATTATCATTACTTACCAATTACTAAAGATAATAAGCAAGAACAGCAGCAGCGACAATTAGAACTACTCAAAGAATATCAGATCGATCTAGTGATTTTAGCAAAATACATGCAGATTATTAGTCCTGAATTTATCGATGCCTTTCCCAGCCATAATATTATCAATATTCACCACTCCTTTCTCCCGGCATTTGTCGGCGCTAATCCATACCACAAGGCTTATGAACGTGGGGTGAAGATTATTGGGGCAACGGGTCATTATGTGACTTCTGAGCTAGATGCTGGGCCGATTATCGAGCAGGATGTGGTGAGAGTTACCCACCGCGATGATGTGGACGATTTGATTAGGAAGGGCAAGGATCTCGAACGGATCGTGCTGGCGCGGGCGGTACGACACCACCTTCAAAATCGG
>NZ_JANLWO010000240.1:0-2325 GCF_031364565.1 Chamaesiphon sp. OTE_20_metabat_361 | reverse complement strand
CTCATGCTGCCCAAAGTGAGCGGTTTAGATTTGTGTAGATTTTTGCGCTATCAGGGCAATCACGTCCCGATCCTGATCGTCAGTGCCAAAACCACCGAAACAGATCGGGTACTCGGCTTAGAAGTTGGCGCAGATGATTATATTAGCAAGCCATTTAGTATGCGCGAGTTAGTTGCTAGGTGTCGCGCACTACTCCGCCGCCATCGGCTCAATGTCGCAGCCGATACCCCCACACTGCAATTTCAAGACATCACCCTTTATCCTGAAGAGTACCGGGTATTAGTCCGTGGCATCGGTGTCAATCTCTCACCACGAGAATTTCGACTGCTAGAGCTATTCATGCAAAACCCCCGCCGCGTCTGGGATCGCGAACAATTACTCGATCGCGTTTGGGGGATCGACTTTATCGGCGATCGCAAAACCGTCGATGTCCACATCCGCTGGTTGCGCGAAAAACTCGAAATCGATCCCAGTCAGCCACAGTACATTACTACGGTACGTGGTTTTGGTTATCGGTTTGGATAGATGGGAGATGGGAGATGGGAGATGGGAGACTAATACACACCTTTTTACCTCTTACCTCTTACCTCTTACCTTTTACCTCTTACCTTTTACCTTTTACCTCTTACCTCTTACCTCTTACCCCACCCCCCTTTCCCGAAGAATTTTGACTGTAGAATACGACTTAGTAATTATTGGCGCGACAGCCGCCGCTAGGGTAGCCGCGATCGAGGCTGTAAATTTACAGGCGCGGGTGGCATTGGTGGTATCGACGCTTGCTGGCGCACAGATTCATCCTCAGTGCGATTTCTACCCCGATGCGTTGGCACAAATTGCCAAAACTACCCAAACTACTCGATCGCGGCTTCAGTCGCCGACTAGCTACCCTTGGAAGTACGCCGCCGCAGCGATCGACAGGCTGGATTTGCAAACTAATCCGGCTGTCTTGGCAGCGATGGGTGTAGATGTTATTTTTGGGATAGGTGAATTTTGTCGTCGTCCCCAGTTGGCGTTTAATGTGAGCGATCGCTATTTGCGGGCGCGGAAGTATCTCCTGGCGACTGGCTCGATCTCCCACTATCCCTTGATTCCGGGCATTCAAGATGCTGGGTTTGTCGGACTCGATCGATTGCCAGATTTGGCAGAGCGAGAAATCCCCCGGCGCTGGGCGATTATCGGATCTGAAGCCATCGGCGTAGAATTGGCACAAACCTTCGCAAAACTGGGCTGTCAAGTTACCCTGATCGTCGAAACCGCACAGATTTTACCTTATGAAAATCTCGATACTGCCAATCTGATTCAGGCGCAATTAGAAGCTGATGGCGTGCAAATTTATCTCGAAACTACCGTCACGAATGTCAGTAGGCAAGATGGCTCGAAACTATTGGCAACTGGGGGCGAACCCATCGCTGTCGATGAGATTTTCATTGCTTTACCAGATCGACCATTATTAGAGCCATTCAATCTCATCGGTGTCGGTGTCGAATATAGCGAAAAAGGCATTTCAGTAGATAATAAATTCCAAACATCTCATCGTCAAATTTACGCTTGCGGTAGCGTCTGTGGCAATGTTTTAGGTGGTTATCACAGTCAGAGCTTGACTCAGTATGAAGCCAAGATTGCTGTCAAAAATGCCCTATCTCGCCACCCAACTAAAATTGATTATCGTAGTTATAATAACTTGCCGTGGGCGGTATATACCGATCCGCCATTAGCCAGAGTCGGGATGACACTCATGACTGCGGCAAATAGCAACCCTCGCGATCTAATTATCCTCACCAAGTATTTAAAGACCTCTACTCAGGCAATTTTACACGATCTTAATAGCGGTATTTGTCGGATTGTCGTCACGCGTACCGGACAGCTTGTGGGTGCGGAAATTGTCGGCGAACATGCTCCCGAATCGATTCAAATTTTGGCAATTGCCATTCAACAAAAACTTAAGGTTGCCGATCTGAATTCCTTCCCTTATTTATCGCCGAGTTATACCGAATTTATCTACCAAACTGTCCAAGAATGGTATGTCTATCGTCGCCACCATCAGCACAAATCTAGTTGGCTCGATGTCTGGGAAAGGTTTTGTCAATTATTTTGGTGGAAGTAGCTGGCTAGGTGGTTACTAGTAAGTAGGTAGGTGCAATTTTTTATAAGATAGACTATGCCTGAAACCTAGTTGGTGGGCAGTGCCCACCCTACTGACTGTATTTATCATTACAACAGGCGATTGCTTGATACTTTCGCAGGAGGTCTATTCTTCAACCCAACCTACAGATCCTTGCCTCAAACCCTCGGTAGGGGCAATTCATGAATTGCCCCTACCGAGGG
>NZ_JANLWO010000233.1:0-10133 GCF_031364565.1 Chamaesiphon sp. OTE_20_metabat_361 | reverse complement strand
GGACAAGATCGAGCTGGAAAGTGATACAGATTTAGCTGTTTCTCTGCCGATCGTTGGCGGAAAGCCCGCTTCCCTGGAGAATCGCCTCGCCTACATTATCTACACATCTGGCTCAACCGGACAACCCAAAGGTGTAATGGTGCAGCATGATTCCTTGGCGAATTATACCACCGCTGCCATTGAGGAATATGCAATTAGCGCACGAGATCGCGTACTCCAATTTGCCTCACTGAGTTTTGATGCGGCGGCGGAAGAAATTTTCCCCTGTTTGACGTGCGGGGCGACATTAGTATTGCGAACCGAAGCCATGCTCAGTTCGATCGCAATTTTTCTCCATACCTGCGAAGAGTGGCAAATTACCATCCTCGACTTGCCCACCGCCTTCTGGCACCAGATGGTAACGGAAATGGAAACCCAGAAATTAACCCTGCCCGATTCGGTACGATTGGTGATTTTGGGAGGTGAAAAAGCCGCACGAGATCGCTTTAGAACCTGGCAAAAACTGGTTAAACCTCACGTCCGCCTCGTTAATAGTTACGGGCCGACTGAAGCCACAATTGTGACCACTACGATCGATTTATCCACACTCACAGCCGCAGAATTAACCGGACGCGAACTACCGATTGGTACACCAGTTACCAATGCTCGCACCTACATCCTCGACTCATCCCGCCAACTGTCTCCCATCGGCATCCCTGGCGAATTGTATATCGGTGGGGCAGGTGTGGCACGAGGCTATCTCAATCGTCCCGATCTCACCGCACTAGCGTTTATCCCCGATCCCTTCAACCCTAATGCCCGTCTGTATAAAACAGGCGATCGCGTGCGCTATTGGGCGGATGGGACGATCGAATTTTTAGGGCGGATCGATCGACAGGTGAAAATACGCGGATTTCGGATCGAATTGGGCGAGATTGAAGCCTTGTTGACTCAACATCCCCAAGTGCGCGAAAGTCTGGCGATCGATCTCGCAGATGCCAACGGGGACAAGCAGATCGTCGCCTACATCGTGCCGGAATCTGGCTCTGAACCAACCATTCGCAGCCTCCGCCGTCTGCTCGAAACGAGATTGCCTAAGTATATGATGCCAGCCGGATTCATGCTGCTAGCAGCCTTACCGCTGAATAGTAATGGCAAAATCGATCGTCAAATGTTACCCGCGCCAGAGCTAGATCGATCGGATTTAGGTAACGTATTTATCGCTCCTCGAAATGCGATCGAGACGGAAATCGCCCGCATTTTTGGTGAGGTATTAAATCTCGTTGGCGTAGCCTCTCTGCAAGAGAATCGCGTCGGTGTCGATGATGACTTTTTTGAATTGGGCGGACATTCTTTACTCGCTACCAAATTAATCGCTCGATTGCTATCGAGTTTTGAAGTACCACTATCGATCGTCGATCTGTTTCAGTCGCCGACGGTTGCTGGTTTGGCAGAAAGGATCGAGCGACTCTCCCTCGATAATAAATCATCCCTGCGCCCAATCGATCGCACCTTCGCCACCTCTGTACCGCTCTCCTTCTCCCAAGAGTCAATCTGGGCGTGGCATCATGCAGGGAGTAGTAGTTCCGCCCTCAATAGCTCGATCGTGTTGCGGATTAAAGGCGATCTCCACCCCGCTGTCGTCGAACGCAGCTTTAATGAGATTATCCGCCGCCATGAAATCCTGCGGACGGTATTTCGCGAAGTTGACGAACGACCGATTCAGTATATCTTACCCACACTACATCTCCCCTTGGGTTATCGGGATTTACAACCCTTACCCCCAGCCGATCGAGAATTAGCCGCCTTTAACCTCGCGATCGATCTCGCTACTCCTGAATTCGATCTCGCCATCGCCCCCCTACTCCGAACTAACCTACTCCAACTCGCACCCCAAGAACATTGGTTATTAATAACGATCCACCATATCATTACCGATGGCTCTTCCTTTAGCTTGCTAATTGATGAATTGCACCAACTGATTCAAGCCTTCGATCGCGGCTTACCATCCCCGCTCCCCGCCGTACCCCTACAATACGCCGATCTTGTCGCTTGGCAACAACAGCCCGAACATGCAGATGCGATCGCCACCCAACTAGCCTACTGGCAACAGAAATTATCAAGCGTTAGTGATGGGTATGAAAGAGGGGGAGACGAGGAGATCGGGGGACGGGGTGATGGGGAGATATCGACACCCAAATCATTAAGTCCGAAATCCAAGTATCATTTCAGCCAATTTCCTACATCCCTAGTTGAGGCGATCGAATCCCTGAGTCGTGCCCTAAACGTTACGACATTCACCGTCCTCGCCACTGGATTGCAAATCGCTCTAGCCGCCGAGAGGGATCTATCGGACATCGCGATCGTCACCACCGTGGGCAATCGCACGATCCCCCGAACCCAGCAAATGCTGGGTTGCTTTATCAACGAAGTGATTTTGACATCTAAATTCACCCCCGATCTGACTGGTAAAATGTCTCTCCAACAACTTCAACTCGACATCCAACAAGCGATCGCCCATAAAGATGTCCCCTTCGAGTCGGTACTCGATGCCATCGAACTGCACGGAAAAATCGACATCGCCGCCAGTCTCACCGTGACGAATTCAACTCAAGGGATCGAGCCAATTCCTGGCTGGGAACTGGTAGAAATGCAAACCAAACAGCAACATTGGGACGAGATTTCCGCCGAACTATACGCCCCGGAAACGCCCCTAGAATTTTATATAGAAATGTCCACACCTATGCGGGTAATGGTCAATTATGGGATCGATCGGTACACGGATACGACGATCGCCCAACTACTTGCCAGCTATGAATCGATCCTGACACTACTATCGATCGATCCCGAAATCTCGATCTCCGAGTTGCGATCGCTCTATTCTAACCACCCTACCCCAAATTCCGATGCTATAATATTCAAAATTTAGTTGCAAGTAAATCTCAATAAGTGTAAGATTTTACTTAGTCTTTTAAAAATAATAATTACTGTATTTCTCAATCGATACACATCGGTTTCGGGGTCAGTTTTGCGCGCTTATGTACCAGAAAGGCTTGCCCTCGAAGGGTTTGCGCGTTGGCATAGCCTCTCGCCAGAGAATCGCTCGCAGAGATGGGTAAATCCCAATCATTGAAGTATCTAGAAAAATATTACATCCGATGTTTAAGAAAAAAACCATGAATCTCGTTCCGTCGCGCCAAAAAAGCTTCGCTCCTAGCGCATTTTTGCCGCTATGCTTTCTGATTAACATTTTGGCGATCGCTGTATCCATTCCTGCTAATGCGCGAGCTTCAATTGCTAATAATTCTTATCAAAGTGAGTCCTCAGTACCAGCAGCAAATCGCTTACCGCGCAAGTTATTAGCACAAGCTGCCGCAGTCAAAGTAACGGGTGTAAAAGTCAGTACCACCGAAAAAGGGATCGAAATTCGCCTCGAATCCCCCACTGCAAATATCCCCCAGCCAGTTAGCCAAAACTCGAATGTCACAGTTACCTACGACATTCCCAACGCCACCCTAGCTTTACCCAATGCTGCCGAGTATCGGGCGGTTAATCCCGATCCGGGCATCGCTGAAATATCCGTCGTCCAAGTCACCCCCACCTTGGTGCGGGTCAGTGTGACCGGAAAGGAAGCATTACCAACAATTCAAGTAGCCACAGGTACCGATGGCTTAGTTTTTAGTGCGGTTCCCGTTACACTCTCGACGGCTGGTGATGAAATCGAAATCATCGTCAAAGGTAAACGCAAGGCTGGGTATTTTATTCCCAATGCTTCCAGTGCTACGGGAACGAATACACCGATCTTGGAAACACCATTTTCAGTACAGATTATCCCGCCCGAATTAATTCGCGACAGGCAAGCAACCCAAGTTAAAGAAACACTAGCCAATGTCAGCGGTGTCATCTTCAATGGTGACGGTCAATCGCGCGGTGGCGAACAGTTAATTATCCGAGGCTTTTCAGGTGGTGCCGTCGTTCGGGATGGCTTCAGACGGGGGGATATTGGCGGTGTCACGCCCCCGACGACCGATATTGCTACGGCAGAGCGGATCGAAGTCCTCAAAGGCCCCTCTTCCATTCTATCAGGGGCGATCGAGCCTGGGGGGTTGGTTAACTTAGTCACGAAAAAGCCGTTAAGAGATCCTTTTAATGAAATCGAGGTTCAGATCGGTAGTCGCAATCAAATACGTCCGCGATTTGACTTTTCAGGCCCGCTCACGCCCGATGGTAGTATCCTCGGTCGGATCAATGGAGTATACGAGACTTCGACTAGCGTGCGAAATCTCAACCAGAGCAACCAGAAGTTTGTGTTTGCCCCGACAGTCACCGGAAAACTTGGCGAGAATACCGACCTCACAGTGTCGGTAGAATATATCAACGGTAAACGTGGAGCTGATTTTGGGATTCCGGCTGTCGGCAATAAGGTCGCCGATGTCCCGATCGATCGCATCATAAACGAACCGACGGATACTGTCACCAACACCGCTTTGCAAATCGGCTACAATCTCGAACATCGCTTCAGCCCTCAATTGAGGCTTAAAAACACTTTTCAGTATTCATCCTATCAATTTGATTTTAATGTAGTTGCCTTACCGACCTTTAACGATACCACTAACCTGGTCACGCGCTTTCCCGCCCAGCAAGAAGCTCAACTCAAAGACTATACTTTCCAAACTAACTTAATTGGTGAATTCAATACCGGATCGGTCAGCCATACCCTATTAGCTGGCGTAGATTACATTCGTCGCGACAGTCGCACTGCCAACCGCATCAATCGCACCCCCAACTCCTTAGATTTATTCAATCCCGTTTATGGTGTGCTAGTCAAACCCAGTCGAGACGCTTTAGCCCCCTTTACAGACAATCTCGTTACTTCCGATAGTTATGGGGTGTATCTCCAAGACCAAATTGGCATTACCGATCGATTCAAACTCCTAGCGAGTGTCCGCTACGATGCGATCGACCAAAAAAATACCGATTTCCTCGCTGCGGTTGACGATCCCGCCCGAAATGATAACAGTACTGCCAGTGCCCTGAGTCCGCGCGTGGGGTTAGTCTATCAACTCACGCCCGCCTTATCCCTCTATGGTAGCTACTCCCAATCTTTCAAACCCAATACCGACAGAACCACAACCGGACAAGTCTTAGATCCGCAACGCGGGAAAGGATACGAATTTGGGGTGAAATCAGAATTATTCGATGGTAAATTATTGGCAACCTTGGCATACTTTGATATTACCAAGCAAAACGTCCCCGTTGGCGATCCTAACGATCCCTTTGCTTCGATCGCTTCTGGAGAGCAGCGCAGCCAGGGAATCGAGGTTGATGTGGCGGGCGAATTAGCCCCTGGCTGGAAAGTGATTGCTGCCTATGCTAACACTAACGGTCGAGTTACCGCCGATACCGATGCTACTTTGGTTGGCAAAAAATTGTATGGAGTTCCCGACAATGCCTTCAGCTTGTGGAGCACCTACGAGTTTCAACAAGGAGGCTTAAAAGGATTGGGCTTCGGAGCGGGTCTAAATTATATTGGCGAACGCCAAGGCGATCTTGACAATAGTTTTACAGCAGACAGCTATTTAACTGTCGATGCAGCACTTTTCTATAAAAAAGATGACTGGCGATTTGGCTTGGCTCTAAAAAATATCGGCAATACTAAGTATGTAGAAACTGTCGGTAACAGACGTGGTTCTGCTAATTTCTACGGCGATCCTTTTACAGTCCAGGCAAATGTTTCTTGGCAGTTTTAAACATGAGCTGCCCAGCAGTCAAATTTTGTGGCGATCGGTGGGATCGGCATCGGTGGTAGCTGGGGTGGGACGATCTCTAGTAAGCTGGGCTACAGTGTCTCAACCAATGCGGGCGATCGTCAATTATGGTGTCGATCGACTACTCGCCAACTATCGATCGATCCTGACAAAACTAACAACCGCACCAGCAGGTAACACACCTACTGGAGGAGGCTCGAACCCGATTTTGCTGATAGTAGCTGTTTTTTAAACTCCTCAAGATAGAGCTGAGTCCCAATCGGGCCAGGTAATGCCAGACACTGATAGCTAGGCATAAAATAAACCTTGCCTGCTTTGCTAGCTTTGAGCGATCGGGCGATCGGATTACTCGTCCAAGCTTGTTGGAGTTTAGTCAGTTGATATTCCTCAAACCCATCTGCTAGACCACGTTCTGGGACATTACGGAAGTTGTGCCCCAGCAGCACGATCGCATCTGCCGCATCGAGTTCGGGGAATGTTTCGAGCGAAATCGGCGCGAAAGTCTCCGGCGGTGCTTGCCCAAATTGTTGCGGGTAGACCAATTGAAAGCCTAAATCTTGGGGTAAAGAGCTACAACGATTGTGAATTTTGGTCACTAGCCCCACCTCGCGGAGTTCGGATGAAATCAGCATTAGTAACTTGGGCGCGGTGGCCACCAGTGGAGCAAACGCTTGGCGGGCGGTCGCAATTTGTTGTTTTGTCTCCCGCAATAAATCTGCGGCGCGTTCGGTTTGATTTACGGCGATGGCGATCGTCTGGAGATTGCCATCGGGATCGCCCCATTTGAGAATTAGTGTCGGGGCGATCTTCGACAGGGTTTGATAGTGCTTGGTGTTAGCAATATCCAGCCCCAAAATTAAGTCCGGTTTTGCTTTGATAATTGCTTCGATCGAGGGGGTGCCAGCCATGCCCACATTGGCGATCGATCCGGCGATCCGCGCTCCTATATAGGGAATCTGTTGGCTGGGCTGGTTATATTCGCCTCGGTGCAAAGCAGCATAGTCCGCAAAGGCTACTGGCTGAACACCGAGAGCCAGTAATGGTTCTAATAAATATGGGCCTAGTACGACAATCCGTTTTGCTCCTTCGCACACTTGCGTCGTTCCGGCGGTATGCTCGATTTGCTGGCAGTTAGCGCGGGTTGCAGTTGGCGCGATCGATTGGATCGAAGGCTCGAATTTGCCCGCACAGGCAGCGATCGTGAGGATTAAACCGATCGCCACAACCAGCCTATAAAAATAATTCCTAAATTTCATTGTCAGACCGCGCCTCACTAACCAGCTTACTCTACTCAAATGCCTCGATAGTCACCAGACCACCCTCAATTGTCCGAATCTTTAGATCGTAACCTCGTAACAACCGCATCCCGATTAAAGGAGCTGTTTCTGATTCATTGATATCAATGACGCGATACTCACCATCCCAAATGACACTGGCAATATAAACCTCAAAAATACAGGAAGTCCCATCGCCCAATGTGGCTATGTCACGCCCCTTCCAAGTTAGATCTAGTTCAGCAATGATGTCAGAGGGCAAGGTTAAAAACCCTGAAAACCCTGTATCGATTACTGCATCCACACTTTTGATGATGTCAACATTTCTAATGGCAATCGAAAGCGTTGCTTCACAGTTCTGATTTACCCTCCCCTGCATCATCGATCTCTCAAACTCCGCGCACCAAAATGGTAGACCGCGCTGTGTCCAATCCGAATAAACCAAGTTTGAGCATCGGGGTACTTGGCAAGAAGATGCTCGGATGCGTTCACGATATCGTCTGCCACCTCAAAGGCTCCAGTTTCGATATCGATCGCCACAATCTTACCAGTATTGCCTTCTTCGACTTGCGATCGAATCTGTGAATTATAGAGCGCATCGCCTCGTTGGGCAAACTCTTCCTTGCTATATCGGGGCTGTCGTACTGCCATCGGTTTAACCTTACTGCGACTTAGAATCTCTTTATTTTAACCTAGAAGAATAAGCATTAAAAACGCTGTTTTTTCTCTCGTAGCGAGGTGAAAGATTACGATCAAAAAGCAATTTCATGCCGCAATAGTGAGGGTAAGCTGTTCCCGATCGGCGGCGTAACTAAGGCAGGCAAGAATGTCAGTAGTGGTGAGGTACGGAAAATTTTGTAAAATTTCATCTTGGGTCATACCAGACGCTAAATAGGACAAGACATTGTAGACGGTAATTCGCATTCCTCGGATACAAGGTTTCCCGTTACGTTTTCCAGGTTCTATTGTTAGAATATTTTGGTATTTCATTGGTATGTGGATTGTAATAATAGATTCATTTTAGCGCAACGCGGAGGAATATTTTTCGGGTGCAGTGCCTTGTTAGGCACCACGCTAGATAATGTAGACTTGCCTTACCTCATAAACAAAATCCGGTTCGTTAATGTATTGCATGGCCTTGTCCCACAGTGGGCTTGTACGGTCGTTAAGATTCTTTGAAAGTGCCTTTATCTCTGGTGGTGCGTCGTCCCGAAAATAGTTTTTGTTGTTTTGATTTTTATCATAGCTGACACCTGTTATCTTGAATTTCGACGCTACCACGCTCTTGGATTTCTGCTGCTCTATGTCCTTATGTGCGGTTTCCCACGTCATAGCTCGCATCATCAAGTAATACCCGCGCTCATTAAATTTGCCATCAATAGTGTGCGCGGATTTAGGGGGATACTGCGGTTGTATTCTTCTTTTATACAGGCTACCTACGACGAATCGGAAATGTAAATTATCCGAGGACATCTCATAGCGTCGGCAATCGACAATATCTACCCAGTGACCTTTTGCTTGGGTAAGATGCTTCTTCACAAAGAGAACTGCATAGGCTTCTTCGGTGTTGGCGTATTCAAGGTATTTTTTAAGTAGCCTGTCGTCCATAAATCAAGATGTCTTGGAATCTATGTATGGTGCCTAATTATTTATGAGACTGAAAGTTATCCTAATAACACCCTAAATTGACTGAATAAACCGATAACTATCTGCATATTCCTTAGCAAATAGGGGTATTAGCTAGGGTAATTATCCGTATAATATCCCAGATTGAGTATTTAGGCGGACAAGATTCAGTCTAATCGAGCTATGTCGATCGCCTCAAAGATCTTAAATGGGTTCTAAGATTCTGTTCTCAACAGTCAACTTCCAACTGTTTGAGGCTGCCTAGCAGATTGGGTTGAATCAGACGGTTTCCGTCGGTAGATAACTCTGGATTGAATGTTTTGGTACCGATCGGAATACACATCGGCGTTCCTGCGATCGGATCGGCATGGATCTGACATTTGAGGTTAAATACCGCCTCGACAAGTTCTGCTGTGACGATCTCTGCTGGTGTGCCTGCGGCGAATACTCGTCCGGCTTTGATGGCAACTAAATAGTCGGCATAACGACAGGCTCGATCGAGATCGTGCAATACCATGACGATCGTGCGTCCTTGCTGCTGATTGAGTCGGTAAAGCAGATCCAAGACTTCCATCTGATGGGCTAGATCGAGAAAGGTGGTTGGCTCGTCGAGCAACAGAATTTTGGTGTTTTGGGCCAGGGACATAGCAATCCACGCTCGCTGTCTTTGACCGCCAGAGAGGGTATCGAGGGGGCGATCGCTCAGGGATACTAAGTCGGTCATTTCCAAAGCTTCGCGGACGATTTGGCGGTCTTGAATCGACCATTGTTGCCGCCAATCTTGGTAAGGATAACGACCTTGGGACACCAAATCTTTCACGGTTAAACCTTCAGGGGAGATCGGACTTTGCGGTAATAATCCCAACTGTCTGGCGACGCTTTTGGTCGATCCGGCAAGGATCGATTTACCGTCGAGATATACCCCGCCGCTAGTCGGTTTGAGCAATCTTGCCAACCCTTTGAGTAAGGTCGATTTGCCGCAGCCATTCGACCCCACTAATACTGTAATTTTTTCCGCAGGAATCGTTAAGGACAAATCCTGAATAATCGTGTTCCCTCGGTAAGCCAGGGATAGATCTTGAGCAATGAGTTCTAGCATTGGCGGTGGCGATTTTGAATCAGTAGATAGAGGAAAAACGGCGCGCCGATCGCGGCGATGACGACACCACAGGGCAACTCGATCGGGGCAAAGATCGTGCGCCCGATCGTATCGGCGATCGTCACCAAGATGCCACCGATGAGGGCGGCGACTGGTAAGATCTGGCGATAGTTGCCCCCGACGAGTTGGCGGGCGATGTGGGGGGCAATCAGTCCGACAAAGCCGATCGTCCCAGCGGTAGCCACCGCCGAGCCAGCTAACGCCACGGCGATGATGACGAGCTGGGCGCGTTGCCAGGTAACGCGACTCCCCAATCCCGTGGCGATCTCATCGCCCAAGGAGAGGACATTTAACTCCCGCGTTAGTCCCAATGCGAGGGCAGTACCA
>NZ_JANLWO010000221.1:0-6853 GCF_031364565.1 Chamaesiphon sp. OTE_20_metabat_361 | reverse complement strand
AGGGTACCTTGAATCTCGCTAATTTTACTATTGATACTAACTCGATTTACTAAAGTTGCAATCTCATGACGATCGACCCGAGTGGGATCTACTTGAAATGGTTGGAGGTGTTGGAGCAGCATATATTAATTCGGAACCCGAGCGAGGCTAAGGCGAACATGACCGCACGATCGCATTCGCCGATCGTACTTAATATGCCCAGTTAGTTGGCAGTTATTGAACTATATGCTTTGAGCGTAATCGCAGCCATAGTTAAATTGACAAGCCCGACAATGAATACCAGGATGCGCTGGAAACAGGAGATCGAAAGCATCTGGCTGGTTTTGATATATTTGAAGTTGCTGCTGGTGTAACTGGGCAATTTGGGCTAATTTACGGGCGATTTCTTGCAATCGATCGGGTGTCGCTGTAATCACTTCGGAGCTAGTCATCGTCTCCAGATTGTAAAATGAAGCAACCGCCGCCATGTCGGGGTAGAGATAGCTACAGGCGAGGAGATAGACATCTGCTTGACGCGGATCCGGATCGGCAAGTCCGGTTTTAAAATCGATAATCTGGATATGGCGATCGCTGAGTTTGATAATACAATCAAAAGCGGCAATTAGTTGAAAAGTAGCCCCATCAATCCGAATATCGATCGGTGCGGGAATTGGCTCATCGCCGCGATTGAGGAGGAGAATATCGCGATCGAGCAGCCACGGATCGGCTTGATACTGCTGGAGAATCTGCATCACTCGATCGCGGACTGTCGCTAACTCATAATACAAGTACAAGCGATCGGCAATCCGTTCGCTGCCGCGTGGGTGCTTGAGTAACAGCGGCTGTTGATGAAATTCATAGATCCCTTGTTGGGCTAATTTCCCGACCTTTTGCCAGATTGTCTCCGTGAAAGGTGTGGTTTGGGAACTATCGCTCTTGGACTTTTGAGTCCACCGCCAGCCGCGCTGCATCTGACAGTGGCTATCTTCCCAGCCCAGTGCAGGCTCGAATTGCGACCACAGATGATAGCTAGCAAAGTCCATGAGCGAA
Organism: Chamaesiphon sp. OTE_20_metabat_361; assembly: GCF_031364565.1. NCBI lineage: Bacteria > Bacillati > Cyanobacteriota > Cyanophyceae > Gomontiellales > Chamaesiphonaceae > Chamaesiphon > Chamaesiphon sp. OTE_20_metabat_361. Next base: position 5,824 of record NZ_JANLWO010000221.1, on the reverse strand, counting down.
AGTTGAAGTAGTCATTAATTCACCCAGAGATAAGTAGGTAGGTGCAATTATTTGTAAAATAGATTATGCCTGAAACCTAGATGGTGGGCAGCGATGCGCGCTCCTCGGCTTTGCCGAGGGTTTAGCGCATCAAGACCGTGCCCACCCTACCTTTTACCCTTTACCTTTTACCTTTTACCTTTTACCCTCTACCCTACTCCTCACTCGATCGGCGACGACGCGAACGACGGGGAGTACTTTCGGAATTACTACTAGTGCCAGCTTCTTCCGAACGGCGGGAACGACGACGGGAATCTTGACTATTATTGCTAGAGTCAGCTTCTTCCGAACGGCGGGAGCGACGAGAGCGACGCGAATCTTGAGAGCTGTTATCGCTAGTCTCTTCAGAGCGGCGACGACGGCGACGGGGCCGATCCTCCGAGTTATTGGTTTTATCATCATCAGCGCGCATACCATCTTTGGGCATCGGCAGATCGCGGCGATAGCGCGGCTTAATCGGATCGAGTTTAAGTTCTGATTTCCGTCTGCTGAGATTGTCAGGACGGGGGAGAAAATTCTGGGCGGGGAAATCTTGGACAGCCGTCTTCATAAACCGCGACCAGGCGTAAGCGGCTGTGCTACTAGCGTTACCCGTGGGGCGGTTGTTATCGTTACCCAGCCAGACGCCCGTAACTAATTGGGGGACGAAGCCAATAAACCACAGATCGCGTTCTTTATCGGTGGTTCCGGTTTTACCCGCGACTGGGCGACCGATTTGGGCGGAGGTTGCCGTGCCTTCATTGACGACGCCGCGCATCATCCAAGTCATAATCGCCGTAGTTCCGGGTTCAAACACTCTGGTGGGTGCGGGTTTACTTTGGTAGAGAATTTCACCTTTTTTATTGGTGACGCGGGTGATGCCGTGGACGGGATTGTGCAGACCCTGGTTGGCAAAGGTGGTGTAGGCACCAGTGATCTCTAATAAATTGACCTCTAATCCACCCAACGCTAGGGAGTAGAAGGGTTCGAGCTTGGATTCGATCCCCATTTTTTTGGCATTGTCGATGACGGGTTGCCAGCCAGTATCGATCAGGATTTTGATGGCGATGATGTTGACTGAATTAATCAGGGCATCGTGCATCGTGATGTAGCCTTTAAACTTTTTGCCTGCATTCTTAGGCTTGTAGCCATCAACGTCGAATGGGGCGTCAAGATAGGATTTATTCGGACTGATTCCACCCGCAATCGCGGTTGCATAAACGATCGGTTTGAAGGTCGATCCGGGCTGGCGTTTAGCTTGGGTAACGCGGTTAAATTGATAAGTTTCAAAGTCGGTACCGCCAACCATCGATCGAATTCCCCCTGTGCGCGGATCGATACTGACCATTGCCGCTTGTCCGAAGGAACCCCGATTGTTACGGACTGTGGAGTTGACGACTTCTTCGGCTTTGGTTTGCCATGCGGGGTTGAGAGTGGTTTCGATGGTTAAGCCGCCTTCTTTGATGGCTTTGGCAGAAATCCGCTGCGGGAGTTCCTGCTCGATGTATTTGGTGAAGTAGCGAGCGGCTTGAAGTTCGCGTTTGAGGGGGCTGCGCTTGGGTTTGAGAGGTTCGGCTTTAGCTGTTGTGGCTTCGGCGGCGGTGATGAATTTGGCCTCAACCATTCGATCTAGTACGAGGTTACGGCGTTGTCTAGCAAATTTGGGATTGACGAAGGGCGAGTATTTATTCGGGGCGGGCGGCATCGCTGCTAAGGTTGCCATTTCTGCCAGGGTGAGTTGGTCTACAGTTTTGCTAAAGTACACCCAGGCGGAGTCGGAAACGCCATAGCTACCTTCCCCGAGATAGACGAGATTGAGATAGCGTTCGAGGATCTGATCTTTAGTCAAGCCGTCTGTCAATCTCTGGGCAATCCGGACTTCCCGCAATTTGCGCCAAAAACTGCGCTCTTGATTGAGATAGACCATCCGCGCCAACTGTTGGTTGATGCTGCTAGCACCTTCGACCAAGTTCTTGGATGTAATATTTTGAACTAATGCCCGCGTGACGCCTTTGTAATCTACGCCGTCATGCTCGTAAAAGCGGCGATCTTCGATCGCGACGAAGGCTTTTTTGAGCTTGTCGGGCATCTGCCAGGTTTTGAGCGTTTCGCGGGTGGCGTTGCCCGTTTGCAGCAAAATGCTGCCATCTACGCCCTTAATCGTCACCGTACCGGGGCGAACATAACTGAGGGCATCCGCTGGCGCGTAATCGCTGACGCTGCGATCGACAAAAACCCACGCTCCCGCCAGTGCCAGACAGCTCAAACCCAAACCGGAGCCAATCCAGAAGCGGCGCTTTTTGTGAAGGGGTTTGGAGCCTTGGAAGGGCTTGGCGAGGGTAGTGCCGATTTTACCAGCAGCCCGACCGACGACTGTGGCAGTTTTACCTGCCGCAATTAAAACTGGCGGCGCTTTTCTGGCTGGGCGAGATTTGTGGGGTGGGGATGCGGGATTGACTGCCAAAGCATCGGAAATTTCTCCTTCAGCGGGGGGGAGATGGGCATCGCTCGATCGCTCTTGTGCATATAAATTGGCGGCAACATCGGCACCATTGACACTATTGCGCGTGGGGCGCTCGGATTCGATCGCGGCGCGACTAGAATGCTCGAAATCGCCAGCATCAGCTAACGGTTGATGATTCTCACGAGGTTTGTCTGCCCCTGTCAGCGGCAATTTCTGGGATATTTCCTTTAACCTAGCGAATAAGTTCAACACGTCAACTCCTAATTTAAATCTGGCAGTCGTAAATACTATTCGATCGCCGTCGTCCAATACCGTCATCTCTGGTACTGCATGAGATGTCATCACCTCGATCCGAGCGACAATCGCTAATGATAATCGAGCATAATAGCGTACTGGGCGATTACTAGGGAATACTAATGAAGACTCTTAAAAATTGGTCTCCACAATTATACTAGACATCTCAATTGTTAAGGATCTAAATTCACTGCCTCGAACATCCCATTTTCCCTCGTAATGAACAACGATCTGCACTATTTGACGGCTACTGACCCACAACATAATGCCATTGGTAGATTTCAGTACCTAAGCTGGGGCGAATTTACTGGTTGCGTGCAGATTTCAGTGGCATCAGGGGCGGCTTGGGAGGTAGTGTTTTACCAAGGACAAATCGTGTGGAGCCTAGATCTAACTCAACCCAATCGACAGTGGCAACGCCTCCTCCGCACTCATGTCGGCTACGAACATATCGGACTCGACTTGCTATATCAAGCCTCCCAGCACAATCCCGCGCGCGGATTGGACGAGCGAGAATGCTGGCAGTATGAAGGCGCATTGACACTAATGATGCTCTCGGAAATCAAATCCTCAGAACTCAGTGCGATGTTAACTACTGCCGCACAAGAGACTATTTTTGACTTAATGCAGTACAGTCAAGGTCAAAAGTTGATGTTTCGATCGCAGCCCGAGATTTTTACCAAGCGACCGCCAATACTAGTCGATACTGAAGAAGCGATCGCCCAGGCTCAGATCGCATGGCAAGAGTGGAAAACTCAGAAATTAGGCAATATCTCCCCCACTAAAACGCCAGTCATCAGACACCCCGTACAACTGTATCGCCAAACCACACCAATTATTTACCAAAATTTAGTTCAGGCAATCTCGGGTAAGCGGACATTACGCGAAATTGCCGTAGAAATTGGTGAAGATTTACTGTTGATCGCCCGCTCGCTCATTCGGTACATTCAAACTGGCATCATCGAATTAGTCGATCTGCCCGATCTTCAAACTCCAGAGATCGGTAATAAGTTACTGCCCGCTACCAAAGTGGGAGCGTCCCCACCATCCCCATCCAAACTGGCAATCTGCATCGATGACAATCCCCAGATTTGCGAAAGTATGCGATTGCTAGTAACTGAGGCTGGGTATCGGTTTATTGCCATTCAAGATGCGACTCAAGCTTTACCGCGCTTACTAGAAAATAAGCCCGACTTGATTTTTCTCGATTTGATTATGCCGAAAATTAACGGTTATGAAATTTGCGGTCAAATTCGGCGAATTTCGGCTTTTACTCAAATTCCGATCGTGATTTTAACGGGTAGAGATGGATTGCTCGATCGGGTGCGCTCTAAAGTAGTTGGTGCTTCCGAATTCACCTGCAAGCCAATTACCAAACAAGCGATCGAAGCCCTATTAAATAAATATCTCAATGCCTCAGTTAAACAATTGTGAGTAGGTGTAATTATCTAAGTAGGTAGATACAATTATTTATCAGATAGGTTATGTCTAAAACCTATCTGGCGGGCACTGCCCACCCTACACGATATCTTATATTAATTACGCCCAGCTACTTAACTATTCACTATCCACTATCCACTATTCACTATCGTCATGAATGACTCCCAAATTCAAGCCCAAGCGTATAGTTATTTTTTAGCTGAAGCACCAGAACTATTGCAAACGATCGAGCATGAAATTCTCACCCTCCCGAGCGAACATACTACTGCCAAAGTCCACAATTTAATGCGGGCGCTGCATACGCTCAAAGGTGCGGCGGCGAATGTCGGCTTGAAGACGATCGAGCAGATCGCGCACAGTTTTGAAGATGTAGCGCGCGTCTTCTATAATTTAGAACTTGAGATCGATGTCTCGATTCAAACTTTACTTCTCAATGGTTACTCGGGATTACAGGAATGCTTGACAGCTCAAGTCACAGAGCGAAAAATCGATGAAGCCGCAATTCTCGATCGGTTAGCTGAGACACTAGATAGTTTAAAGCTAAAACTCGGCGATTGGACTGAGGCAGATATCGCGCTCCCAACCTCGATCGAATTAGGTTTTGATATTGTAGCTTCAATTTTTGAAACTACAATTCAGGAGCAAATTGATGAAGTCGTAGCTGCGATTGCTACTCACGATAATCGAGTCATTCAAGACTGCTTGGAACGAGTAACTGAGATCTGTATCAGTTTGGCAGAATCATTTGAATTACCGGGCTTTTTAGACCTCAACCAAACAATTATCGCCGCAATTACCAACTATCCCGATCGCGCTAACGAAATCGGCTCGATCGCTGTTGTCGATTTACAACAAGCTCAAACTGAGGTCTTAGCAGGCGATCGGACACTGGGCGGTACCACTTCGATCGAGCTTGCTAATCTAGCTAATAAATCAGCCGCAGAGAGACATTTACCCCAAATCGAGTCAAGTGATAAAATTGAGATTTTCGTCAATCGGGAAGCAGAATTAGCCGAATTCCAAGCATTTTTGATAAGCGACAGATTCCGCAAACGGCATGAATTTAGTACCGATAACCAACATCTCTTCAAACAAATTATCGAACTATGTTGGGACTGGTTTCGCCATGAAATTCAACCACCCAATTCACAATTAAATTTAGAGCTACTAGTCAGCGCCGAAGGTTTGGCAGATTTAGATTATATCCATCATTGGGTGGGACTGTTATTACAAGGTCTAAACGCGCCTAGTTTTGGGAGTACGATCGGACAAGTGCCGCGATCCGGTCTTCAGCTCTATCGTCAGTGTTGTATTTATCAAGTCGTATTTGCCGTCGCCAAATACCTGGCGGGGACAGAACCGCATCCCCAGTTTACACCAGAATTTTTAACCGAGTTACGATTGCATCTCCAGCAAACTGTAGATACTTATAAGCAAGGTTTACCAGTGACCGCTAACGAATGCGGTTGGATCGATCGGATTATTCTGCCCCACCACTGGACGACATTACCCGATCGCAGCGGTGAGGATCTACTCTTATCAGAAATCTGGGGACAAGTAGAATTTGGGAATAGCTAAATTAATTGATAATTGATAATTGATAATTGA
>NZ_JANLWO010000196.1:0-12190 GCF_031364565.1 Chamaesiphon sp. OTE_20_metabat_361 | reverse complement strand
CGAGCGGGAATGGCGCGATGGTTGCTATGAAGAAGCCACGATTCACTACGAAACTGCCAAAAAAATTCTCGTTCGCGAAGATCTCTTTCCCCAAATTCAAGGGGAAGTAGATCGCAAGCTCGATCGCTTGCGCCCGTATCGGATCTCCTCGCTAGTATCGCTATCGCTCGATCGTCACGAACAGCGCCGCCAAGGGATTCAATTTTTAGAAGAATTACTCGAAAGTGCTTGTACCAACGAAGTCAAGTGCCAAGAACGCTTTGCCCTCAATAGCGAAAGTACGATCGCCTTTATCCACGAAACGCTGCCCTATCTAACTGCTGCCGAGCAACGCAATTTATTCAGTCAATTGGCACGCGATTCCCAGCAAGCGGGGACGCGAATCCTCAATGTCATGCAATTGGCGTGTACCTACTTACACGTCCACGCCCTCATCGTCCAAGGCTTTGCCTACCGCAATCCCCAACTGATCTACACCGCCCAACAAATCTTGCAGTATCGGCTCAGTCAAAGGATCGATTGTTCGATCGAGCAATCAATTTGCGCCTTATTATTAGGGCAAACAGAAGAAGCCAATCAAATCCTTGCCAGTGCTGCCGAATCATCCGCTCTCGTAGTCATTCGTCAGCAGTCTCAAGGACTGCCCAACCTGCTCAGAGGCTTATGTTGGTACATCGAATCCTGGCTCAAAGATGAGGCGTTTCCCTGTTTTCGGGATTTGGTCGCCAGCGATCCTGCTCTAAATGCTTATTTTAACGATCGCGACGTCCAAGATTTTGCCGATCGCGTCCCGGCTACCGATAAAAATATTACTAGTTGGGGTCAGATCTCGCCGATCCTGATCGAGGTGCCCCAATCAGGGGAACTCTCGCTAGGCGAACATTTGACTGAATCACCGCTCGCCTACTCCGCATCAGCATCAGCAGATCTGACCCATTCCAACGTGCGCCGACCCAATAGTCTCAATGCTGCCTGGCAGCCGCCAGCAGACCGAATCGGCGGCGATAGCGTCGATCCAGCCATTCGGGTCGAGCCTGTAGCTCCACCCGAGCCACCACCACCAATCATCGCAGAGCCAGATCCCAGCAACGTCATTCAGCTAGAGAATGAACGCCAACGTCGCCGCTCATCGCAGCCGACCGCCAGAACCATCGACGGTCAGTTCGAGCAAGCCGAGATTGAAGATCGCAGGCCACTACCGCTCCCGCTCCCACCCGATCCGAGCAGTCAAATAGTCACTGCGGCAAAAACCGGACAATTAACCGAGCGATCTTCACTCCACCGCCAGCGCCGCATTCAGCGTAAGCCGAATATCCCCCGCATTTTACTAGTCGGTACTGGCGGCGTAACTTGTGCCTGGGGAGCGATCTGGCTGGCAACTACCGCCATCGGGGTCGTCACCAAACCACAACCGCCCAAAGTGGCGATCGTCGCATCGCCCTCGCCGCGTACTGCCGTATCACCCATCAGCCGCGCTGGATTAGCCACTACTACCCCACAACCAGTCAATGCGGCAGTCTTAACCCCCGAGATCGCCCAAGCCGTGGTGACTAAATGGTTGGCGGCTAAAAGCCAGTCCTTGAGCCAATCGCCCCAAGTCGATCGGCTCAAAAGCATCCTCGTCGAGCCAGCTTTATCCAGTGCGATCGATCGCGCTCAAACTGCCAAAGCTGAGGGCGTACATTGGCTGTATCAACATCAAAATATTGGAATTGTCTCGATCTCCCAACCCAATCCCGCTAGTAAGACCGCGACGATCCAAGCGCGAGTGACCGAAGACGCGCGGTACTATCGCGGAAATCGTCTCGACCCAGCCCGATCCTACTCCAAGCCGCTACTAGTCGAGTACAATGTCGTCCGCCAAAAAGATGGTTGGTATATTAAAGATATGGGCGTAGTCAAATAATTAAATAGCCGTCAGTCATCATTACATGCTCGATCGTCTCGTTCAAGCTTACACTCCGTTGATTTGTTGGACGGGGTTGGGCATTCTGACTGTGAGGTTCTTACCCGCTGCGTTCCCCTATTGGCTGGGACGCGGCTTGTATTGGGTGGGCGTCCCGATCGAGATTTTTTCCCTCGCCCGTCAGACTACTTTCGACGAACGCGCCCGATTAGCGCCAACGATTACCATTGCTTCCCTACTATTGGGATTGGGATTGGGCTGGCTCAGTCTCCAGATCTGGCAAAAATTACGCCCCGAACCCTCACCAGCCGCCGGACTCAAAGGCAGCTTGCTGTTATCGTCGATGTTGGGCAATACGGGTTTTGTCGGTTTGGCAATCGTCCCCTACTTTGTCTCCGAGACCGATGTGAGTTGGGCGGTGCTCTACAGCGTCACCCAAAATGTCTTTGGCACTTACGGCTTGGGCGTATTAGTCTCCAGTTATTACGGTCGTCAAGGCGCGGGTACCAATCGGTGGTGGACGCAGTTAAAAGATTTGTGCTGTGTGCCCTCGCTATGGGGCTTTGCGCTGGGTTCATTGACCCGCAACCTCCCTTTCCCTACCGCGATCGAATCAAGCCTTCATGCCTCGATTTGGGTGGTGATTCCCGGCGCATTTATTCTCATGGGCATCCGCCTCAGTCAGATTCAAGGCTGGCAAAGTCTCAAGCTTGCCCTATTACCCGCCATCCTCAAAACGATCGTCATGCCGACGATCGTCGGGATCTCAATTTCACTACTCGGTGTCGGTGGCGATCCGCGACTGGGCATCGTCCTCATGGCAGGAATGCCTTGTGCTTTTGCCGGACTGATTTTGGCAGAAGAATACAATCTCAATGGCAACCTAGTTGCCAGTAGCATCATCGTGAGTACATTAATTTTTCTGGCGATGATTCCAGTCTGGTTGTATATTTACTAGGTATTCTCTCTTGCATCAAAGTAAAGATCTGTAGGTCGGGTTGCGGATGCGCGCACGCCTCTGTCTCCCGACGGTTTGCGGATGGAATCGCGCTGAGGCTTCCTCAGCGTGCGTTCCACCAAGCAAGCGACCCAAATCACGCGGAGATTCCCGACCCATGTGTTTGGGTCAGCGATTCGCGATACGTAGGGTTTCCCGTTCGCGCAGCGTCTCCGAAGGAGAGGGTTTAGCGAATCAAGACAAGACAGCGGCTCGCAGCCGGGAGGTTCCCTCTCTTGTCTTGACGCGCTTAACTTGGAGGGAACCTCCAAAGCGCGCGTCGCTGACGCACACAAACGGGAGGGAACCTCCCGTTCGATGCGCCGCTCCCGGATTATGCGAGACAAGACAGCGCACCAAGCAGAAGAAGGAAACCCAACATCCCCACTGCTCACCATCTAGGTTGCAGGCTTTTCTAATGTTGAAAATATTTGCACCGTCCACACTGACTGCGTGGACGGTGCTACTTACTAGATCGTTTCTGCCTTCATCGCTTTAGGTGCGTTCTGTGGCAGTCGTGTAGTTGCCATTTGATAGAAAACTACCAGTGGCAAAATGCCCAAAACCAATCCCAACAAGATCGGAATATAAAACCCAGCGGCAATACTCATAATCGTCGCAAACGCAAAGTTACCTAAATATACAGCCAGCGGTAAGCCGAGTTGCTGGGGTGACAAGGTTAACGGCTTCAACCGCCAGATGAAAGTAGCGACCGTCATAAACACGACCCCAGTTCCAAACCAACCTACAAAATTTTCGTAAGGCATGCCAAAAAATGCCCCAGGCTGTTCCCACAACCAAAATGGCATCGTCGTCTGACTCATTGCCGGATCGAGGACAAAATCCCATGAAGTTAATAATAGCGAGCCAAACCCGATCGCGCCGATATATTTGAGTAGTTGCGGGATGGCAAAGGTTTCCAACCCAGCTCTGGCGATCGTATAAGCACTGAAGCCGATGTAGAACCAGGATAAAGGAATCGTAAATGGTACCAATCCCGCAATTTTGTAGCCCAATCCGGACAGATAATGATAGTGTCCGAAGGGAAATCCAGTACTAGTACCCACTAATTCAGCGACCAATGACAATCCGATCGCGGGTACCATAAATCCTAAACAATGCCACAGACCGAGAGTTCGATAAGCATATACCGCTACCGCGCAAGTGCCCAGTATCATGTAGACGACACCGCCACCCGCCATCGACCAAGCAAAGGCTGTTTTACCAAAATCGGGTAATGCGGCAATAAAATCGGGGTTTGGTAATACCAGTAGTAATCCGGCTAACCCAAATGCCATTGAGATGATGTGCCCAATCAGAAGAGTTCGCTCAACGCGTAAAAGTTTTTCCATCAATCGCAACCTAATTTAAATTTTCCGACTCATCCAGATTAAACGTGAATTGGAGAGTTATTCGCCCGGTTGAGAATCAATAACTACCCAATTTTCTAGATCGAGGTCATTTTATAGTTTACAAATCTTTACTTAGTAGTATACTGTAATAATCACTATTAAACCCAAAATCAATCTGTAAAAATCGTTAATTTGGGAAATTTGGAGATCGCAATCGGTCAAACTTGGCAGCGTGCAGGAGATCGCTCGTGCTCGTTGGCGTAGCCGCGCCGCGAGGTAATCGGCACCAAAATCGGTAATTTGGAGCGGTTCGATCGATCGAATATTAGCACCGATCGCAACGGCAGCAAGATCGACCCCAGACTGAGTGCCGCAGGGATCGAAACAGGTTTCTCATCATCCATAATAAAAGAGTCAAACATTGTCGTTTAGCGGATTTATCGATCGTGTCAAAACTGCTTATTTACGGACTAACTGCTAGTACCTACGTCCGCACTGTCCGGCTACTACTAGAGGAAATCGGTGCCGAATACACTCTCCACAGCATCAATATCTTCAATGGCGAAAATCACGCCCCAGAGTATCTCGCCAAGCAGCCCTTTGGGAGAGTTCCGACATTAGATGTCGATGGAGAGCTAATTTACGAAACTGCGGCGATTACTCAATATCTCGATACAGTCCTTGCCAACCATAAGTACAGCCCCGCCGCGCCGCTGCACCAAGCCCGGATGCGCCAAATTATGGGGATTATCGATAGCTATTTATATCCTCCCGCGATCGGGACGATCGTCATTCAAAGTCTCATCGTACCTACTCAGGGCGGTCAGACAGATGTCGAAAAAGTTAACAACGCGATCGCACCCGTCAAAACTGCCCTTGAGGCGATCGAATCGTTAGTAACAGGTAATCTATATCTGCTCGGTAGTGACATCACGCTTGCCGATTTTTATCTGATTCCCATTTTTGTCTACCTAGCTCAAACCCCAGCATTTGCCACAGTTACCGCGCAAACACCTAAATTAGCAGCTTGGTGGGATACAGCGAGTCAGCTACCTAATGTCAAAAAAGTGTGTCAGTAATGTAAGTTAATCTGACAAGTTATTATTCGCTTCTACCTGATTTCTCGTAAAAATCGGGTAGAAGAGATCGCACTATGTTTTGTCTAATAACAGGTGACAAACTCCCGCAAGACATATCCCATGATTTTATAATTACCCTGATTCTTAATCGCCACCAACACCCAAGGTTTACCCTCACTATCCGTCGAGATTGACTGGGCATAGACGGTTCTACCGTTTTTGAGCCGATTGACTACTTTGCCATTAGGCTGCAATCTCGCGTTAAGTGGGGTACCAGTCGGATCGGTAACGCGGCAAGTTCTGCCGGAGACATCGCCACCTTGCGCTCTTGCGGGTAAAGAGGCTGGATAAGCACTCACAAATAGAGCGAGAATCGTTAAACAGGTGAGCTTTGGCATATTTACTCCGGATTTTTTAGTTGTCATAGATAATTGCTTCCAATTATAAATACAACAACTTTAATCGGGTACATTCCCGATTCCAGAGCGAGTCTAAGTCGTCGATTCTAATTTCTGCCCCAGCTTTGGTTCGGTACCTGCGATAATTCGTTGGATATTGGTACTATGTCGCCAGATGACGTAAATACCGCCGACGATCGCAAACACGACCGAAGGTAATGGTCGAGCGAATAGGAGCATCCAAATTGTCACCGAAATTGCACCCGCGATCGAACTCATCGATACGATTCGACTAATTGCGATCGAAATCCCAAACACCAAGATCGTCGAAGCGCCGACTTGCCACGACATTGCCAGCAACACGCCGACGCCTGTGGCTACAGATTTACCACCACCAAAATTTAGCCAGATCGATTTACTGTGTCCTAAAATCGCTCCGGTAGCCGCTAAAGGGACTAGATAAGCTTGCCACTCGATCGGCAGTGCTGGCACTAAATTGTAAGTGAAAATTACGTTGACAATTGTGACTGCTAATGCACCTTTAATCGCATCGATGAGTAACACGATCGATCCGGGCACTTTTCCCAATGTTCGCAGTACATTCGTCGCACCTGTCGAACCCGAACCATGTTCGCGAATATCGATTCCTTGTAATAGTTTTCCTGCTAAGTACCCAGTCGGAAATGAACCTAGAAAGTAGGCAAGGATAAAAATCCCAATGGCGATAATGGTGTTATTTAGCATTCAGTCTTCAATTACAATTATTAATTATTAATTATTAGTTATTAATTAATAATTATCTACCGATATTCCCGATAATCATCCAACTGTCGATCGGGATCGGGCGCAAATGCCAGCCACAGCGGATATTGAAGAATCGAGAGGCTAATTTGATTTTCAGAATTATCGATGATAATTAGGGGCATTTCCTGATTTGCGACAATCCGATCGACTTTTTGGATTAGCGCTTCGGGATCTTCAAACAAAATAATCCCCCCATTGCCACCGAAATCGGCTTTGGAGAGTCCCAAACAGTCTTGAAAGCCTCTGCGCCAATCGCCGAGACGTTCGGGCAGGTTGGCGAGGACGAGGGTGCGAAGATAGTCACCGTATAGCTCTCTGAGCGCAGATACCGCCGCCGCTGCTACTAGGATATTCTGTAAACGGCTGCCCATCGTGCGAACCGCACCCCGCCCATCTTTACTAAAAAACCAGTCTGATACTTTATCGGCGTGGACGGCTTCGAGGGTACGGCGCAGTTGCCAAGCTGGCGCATAATAATCTGGGGCATTGCGATAACGATCGATCGAGGCACGGACTTTAGTGGCTGTTGTTTTAAAAGCAGGTTCGGCAAACTGGGGGGTTTGGGATCGGGAGTCGCGACTGGGTGAGGCTGGGGCTAGGGGTTGCCGAGGCGCGTTACCGCTAGCAGCGCGATCGAGCGGTGCTTGAATCCGGATTTGAGCGGGGGGTGGTTGGGGAAAGTCGATTTCCTCAGCGATGACAACGAGATCTTGCAGGCTACCGACGAGGTAGTCTTTAAATCCTTGCAGGCGAATGGCAATATCTTGAGAGCCACCTGCAAAACTTTTGGCGATTTCTTCTTGGATGCGATCGCGTCGGCGTTCGAGCTGTTCGACAGAGATTTGCAGTTTTTGGCGGCGTTGTTCGAGTTCGGAAATCGAAGTTTGGATGACTTGCCCAAAAGTTGTCTGCGTCTCCACAAGTTGTGCTTGGAGTGCCGCTCTAGTCGCTTGAAGTCGATCGATTTCGGCTTTGATTTCCGCCTCAGCGCGGACTAGTGGTAAAACGTGGGGATCGATTGGCGTACTTGGAGGCACTGACGTTAGGTTTAGTGGTACTGCATCAGCAGCAATTGGCTCGGTGGCTACGGCTGGCTCTAAATCCGGTGGTTCTAAATCTCGATCGATCTCATCGAGTAAGTGATGCCAGTTATCTTCCGATTGCGGGGGATCGATCGTCTCCTGTGGCGGCTCTACTGGAATGGTAATTGGTGGCTGTGTCTGTGTTGGCGGTGAAGATGAAGTGGAGCGTTCGGTGACTTCGCCGCTATCCCAAACATCCCCAAGTGGCTCCGATGCTGACGAGATCTGTTCGACTACACGAACATCGATAATATCCGATCGTGGGGAAGATTGGCGATCGGGTTTTTGCTTGGCAGTTCCGTCAGAGTTCATAGATTTTGGCGTGGCGAGCACAGAAATAGATTGGCTATGATAGCGGCAGTCTCAGATTCAGGTCGAGAACTACAAATCGATCGCTCATCACTCATTATATCGTACTGTAACGTTCTGCCTGCATTTGCCATCATCCCTGGCAATCGAACATAACTGTTTGAAGGTAAAAATAGAAGTATCGAGTCAAAAATTCTTAAAATTAAAGCAGGTGCAATTCATAGATTGCACCTGCTTTAATGTCTAACATTATAGCCGAGCGAGTCTGACTTAACTAGCTTGTAATTTAATCAATGTTTTAGTTCCAGCCGCATCGCTAATCGACAAGGCAAGCATCTCTCCACTTTCACTCTGTCCGGTTAATACCTCCTGCGGAGAGTCGATCGTATGAGCATAAGTTACTTCGTCGCGACCGATTTCAATAACTAGGTCGTCGCCTTTATTCGGTCGGTCGTACACCATTGCCATCAAGGGCGCATCTTTAATTAATTCTGCGTCGCCGACTTCCGAACCGATGATTTCAATCGACACATGTCTGCCGCGATTGCCATCTGAAAACTGGTCGAAAAACTCGCCCCAGCGATCGTTCGGTATCGATTTGTTGATTTCAATTTTGCTACTCATTAAGATTCCTGATAGACGATTTAGTAAGTTTTACTCAATGCTTTAAATTCGTTGGCTAGCAATAGCAGCAGTGCAATTGTTGCCACGATGCCAGTTACGGCAATTATCGGCGTACCGAGCTGGCGAATGCCAATCCCGAGTAGTGCCCAGACGATAACCAGGGTGTATGTAGTATCGCGGCGCTCGATGTAGATATAGCTGGCAAGTGCGGCACTAACAACCATCATTAACACCGTCCATGCCGTCGCTGGAATGCCCCACCCATCCCATTCGCTGACAAATAGGGTACTAGCAACATTGACGATCGTGGCGACAGTTATCCAGCCGAGGTAAATACTGATGGGAACGTGTAAAAACCATCGCTCCTGTTTGGAGACGTTTTGAGAACCGATGCCCAGACACTGATATAGGGCAATCAGCGGTAGCAAAATCCCAAACATAGCAACGATCGACAGCGGAAACTGTCTGGCTAGAAACAGATAAATCCAAGCGCACTGAGCGACACACGCGATCGTCAATAGATAGCCACCCCGCTCCAAGCGGGGATTGTGACGCTCGGTAGACTGAAACTGATAAATCCCATAGGCAATCAATCCCAAATACACCACACCCCAAATCGCAAAGGCATAATTAGCAGGCGTAATCTGAACTGGTGCCAATAACGTATTCGACAACTTGCCTACGTTAGTACCATTGAGCGGGAAAATATTAGAAAGGGTATTGACTACGATACTGGCAACAATAGCAAGCAGAGTTACTAGTTGGCGGGTTAGTGCTGGATCGGAACTTTGGTGAGATAGTTTCATAGGAAATTATGATGACAAAATTGCTCGATCGAGACTGAATCTAAGTCAACCGCCAGCAGTCTCATTTGTGCAATGCTAGTGCCAAATCGCTCGGCTAAAACCTCGATTGAGTGTCTACTTAGCTGGATTCTACACCCGAACATTTTGGCTGAAGATTAATAGTTAACTTTACCGATCGCCATGACAATATCTTTTTTCAGATGTCGTTCAGTCACTAATATTATCACAAGCCATCTTCAAGATAAATCAATCGATCGACAGATTTTTGCTCGATTAATTAAATTTATTCTGGCTTAATCAGGAAAAATTTTGCTCACAAGCGGCATTGATTTTTTTAAGGCTTCAGCTTTTTTGGCTCTACTATTAGGACAGTAGTCTACACAGTCAATTGCTGATTGAGTAAGTACTTTGCTCGGATGCAGCGCACAATTTAGATAAAGATTGTTATTAAAATAAGTACAACTATGACAAAGTGCTTTGGGTGCAGCTACGCGCCCATTTGACTTCTGTCGATATCTAGAAATACACGCATATGCTGAAACCGCCAACGCTGTTAGCACCGCAATACTACTTACAATTGGGAGCATCGGGTCGGTAGCTATGTTTCCTACCCGGTACTGGCTCGGATTTAGTGAATTAGATGGCTGAATCACTATTAAATTTGCTTCCATTTCCATTCCTGCTTGATTTTAGGGACGCTACCAATCCTGCTGTAATCCAGGTTGGAAGTCACAAACTTTAGTATCGATCGATAATACTACTAACTCACACATCTTATTTGTACTAAAGATCGTCATGTCAATGAATCGATCGATAGGCAGATCTTCAGTCGTTCTTTTCCACTATTAATCTCTGTCAATGGGCAGAGACGCTCGCGATCGGCGACTCTGGTAATGTCATGAGTAATTTGGCAAGCGGACTGTGAGAGAGCGCCGATCTAGCTCTCATTCCGATCCCTCTGACCTCTGACCTTTTATACCAACACAAAGCAGGGTGCGCCGCACAACTATTATTGTGCGGCGCACCCAGGAGCGATTAGATTAATTAACTTATTAGACTTCTTGCGAAAGTAAAAACAAAATCTTTACTAGTATTGTCTTGACTAAAAAAACCTAAAGCCTCAAACCTAAAGCCTAATACCTGACTTTCGCAGGAAGTCTATTGTCCTTGCATCTTCAAGACGACTGAGAACGTCCGTAGTAAGATTTTGAGGTCTAACCAAGGCGACCAATGCTTGAGGTAGTAAAGGTCGTATTGGAGCTTGATCAGGGCATCTTCGGTCGTACTGCCATAACCGTAGTTGATCTGCGCCCAGCCAGTCAGCCCCGGCTTGACAGCCAACCGCGTCCGATAAAAAGGGATTTGCTGTTGTAATTCTTTGATAAATTGGTAGCGTTCTGGGCGGGGGCCGACCATGCTCATCTCGCCCCGCAAGACGTTGAGCACTTGAGGTAATTCATCTAAGCGAGTTTTCCGGATGAAGTTACCAACTTTGGTAATTCGAGCATCACCTTTGACCGCCCATTGCGCCTTACCATTGCGTTCGGCATTTTGCACCATCGATCGAAACTTGTAGACTGTAAATTTAGCGCCATACTGACCGACGCGCTCTTGTTTGTAAAATATCGCACCAGGGCTATCGAGCTTAATTGCGATCGCTACAAAGGGAAACACCACCGCCAGTACCAAGCCGATAATCGTGCCACAAATCAAATCTAGAATTCTTTTACCAATCCGATTGAATGTATCGAACGGATTCTTTTTGAGCGGTAGAGCCGAATACCATTGACTGCCAATATGTTCGACTGCCACTTTACCCGTAATTTTCTCATACAGCACTGGCATGGGCGTAATCGCAATCCCGCGCTCGTGAAAATTAGTTAGTAGCTGTAGTAACTCTTCATCGATCGGACGGCTGATTGCTAGAACGATCTCATCGACGTTGTAGCGATCGATATCTGCACTCAGGTTGTGACGATTGCCCAAAACGGGGATATTTTGACAGACTTTGCCATGTAGCTTGCGATCGTCATCGATAAAACCGATCGCTTGGTAATGCGGATACTGCTTGAAGGCTTCTGCCAAAATCGTCCCAGTCACACCAGCGCCAATAATTAGCACTCGTTGGCAAGCATGTCCGACACCGAATACCAGTGCATACATTAGCCGCCAAGTCAATAACAATATCGTCGTATTCAAGATTGCCACGGCGGGGGCAAATCTTAGTGACACCGTGTTTTCATTTAACGGCAGTGGCGATGTTAAGAAATAGTAGAGTAGATAGATGAGGCCGACAATCGCGCCACCCCAACCAATGCGTTGGATCGTGCGTCTGACTTTGACAGCAATCCGCAGATCGTATAGGTCGTTAATAAACATCCACACCAACCAGCCGATGCCCATCGCCACGACCCAGGCGGAATGGGCACTCAGTAACTGCAAACTAAATCCTCTACCAGTTTTATAAGCCCAGTACCATAGTGAGCTAACAATTCCACTGATAATCAGGATAATGTCAGCGATACACAGTAGAAATTTACGCTCGGAAAACTCCAGCGATAGCTTAATTTCTGGTAACAAGTATGAAAACATTAATCTACCTAGTTTATAAAAATCAGTGGAACTGCTAGTTTTTTGCGAGCCTCACTTTCGCCCTACCTTTAAATATATTACCTTTTATTTAGCTAAAATATATAAATAAATAGACCGAACGATCTACCTAAAAACAGTATATAATCTATACAATTTTTTACGCGAATTATATTTTTGTCTGCACATGAGTTCAAACTAATCTTAACTAACATGCCAATCTTTAGAATCAGCTAATTATCCT
>NZ_JANLWO010000184.1:0-2306 GCF_031364565.1 Chamaesiphon sp. OTE_20_metabat_361 | reverse complement strand
TGATAGACTTCATCCAATGATAATGGCGCAATCCCGATCGCAAATCGATCGGCTGGGTGGGCTGAGGTGTGGGTAGCAAGAGGGGTAGTTGTCATAATCTAGGTGAAATATCTTGTGAAAATCCGCGCAACATGATATATTCGATCTTATGTGCAAATTGCACTTGTGTGGATAGGTGGCTGAGTGGTCGAAAGCGGCACACTGCTAATGTGTTATGGGGGTAACTCCATCGAGGGTTCGAATCCCTCCCTGTCCGTTCTTAAAACTATTATCAATCGTTCGCAGTGGGCAGTAACAGTCAGTAGATTGTCGTTGCCCATTTTTGCAATTGGAAATACACGTTATGATTTGGCAATCCCCCATCTCTGGTCAGTGAGCGACAGCCGTTGGCGATAGCCTGCCGTAGGCACACTGCCCATCTCTCATCTCGATCGAACTCATCTGAGATCTAACTATCGATAGAAGTTTCGAGTGAGTCCCCGCATAAGGATAGAAAATAATCGAGCGATCGGGCACAATGGAAAGATGAACCAGGTAAATTACTTACGAATTAGCCTCATCGATCGCTGTAACTTTCGCTGTCAGTACTGTATGCCTGAAGGTACCGAGTTAGAGTACCTGCACCGCGAGCAGGTACTAACTGATAATGAGCTATTAACATTGGTTCGAGAAGTATTTATCCCTGTCGGTTTCAACTGTTTTCGGTTGACTGGGGGAGAACCATTATTACGCAAGGGGATTGTCGAAATCGTTCGATCGATCGCCAGTCTCCCAGAGACGCAAGATTTATCCTTGACGACTAATGCTTTTCTGCTGGCGGGAATGGCGCAAGATTTATATCAAGCTGGACTGCGGCGAGTAAATATCAGCCTCGATTCGCTCCATGAAGCCACCTTCGATCGCATTGTCGGTTCATTTGGTCGATCGCGGTGGCAACAGGTCTGGGACGGGATTTTAGCGGCAGATCGAGCGGGATTTACACCGCTGAAGCTAAACGTAGTGGTTATTCCTGGCGTTAATGATACCGAAGTCCTAGATTTAGCTGCTTTGAGCATTGACAAGCAGTGGCATGTCCGCTTTATTGAGTTTATGCCGATCGGTAATGATGAGTTATTTAGCAATCGTGGCTGGATCTCTTCAGAATCGATTCGCCAGCAGATTCGCGAAAAGTGGGGTTTAACAGCCGCACAGGTGCAGGGAAATGGCCCTGCGGATGTGTTTACTATCCCTGGCGCTAAGGGGACGCTAGGATTTATCAGTCAGATGTCAGAATGCTTTTGTGACAGGTGTAACCGGATGCGATTGTCAGCAGATGGTTGGTTGCGTCCGTGTTTGCTCAATGAAACCGGACAGTTGGATCTTAAAACTGCGTTGCGAAATGGTGTCTCTACCAAGGAATTGCGATCGCAAGTGCGAGATTTACTCGCGCTCAAACCAGAAATTAATTACAAAGGACGCGAATCTGGTAATGAAACCGGAACCTATCACCGCACCATGTCTCAAATCGGAGGCTAAAAAACTCGATCGATATCGCTTTTCTGCCTCTCCCATCTCCCATCTCCAAACTCCCATCTGAAACAAAGAGAGTAGATTTTGGATGCAGCCGCCATCCAAAATCCAACATCTCTAGGCTTGTCGAGAGTAGTACTCGACGATTAGTAACTCGTTGACTTGAAGAGCTACCCACTCGCGTTCGATCGTGCCTGTAACTTTACCAGTTAAGGTCGGCTTATCAAATTCCAAATGGTTGGGGGTGTTAGCCAAGCCGGGATATTGGAGATTTGCTTCTACCAATTTCTTGGATGCTTCGCGGTTGCGAACGCCGACGACATCGCCAGAGCGACATTGATAACTAGCGATATCCACGGTGCGTCCGTTGACGGTGACGTGTCCGTGATTCACTAGTTGGCGTGCTGCTGGAATGGTGGGAGCCATTGCCAGACGGAAGACAGTGTTGTCTAACCGCATTTCGAGTAATTGTAATAAAACTAATCCGGTGGAACCTGTGGCGCGTCTTGCTTTTCGCACGTAGCGGAGCATTTGCTTTTCGGTGACACCATAGTTCATCCGCAATTTTTGCTTTTCTTCGAGGCGGATTGCGTATTCAGAACGCTTTTTCCGGTTTTGACCGTGTTGACCTGGGGGATAGGCACGGCGTGGTTCTTTGCGGGTTAAACCCGGTAGGGAGCCTAAACGACGTGTAATTCTCAGTCTCGGTCCGCGATATCGGGACATATATTTCCTTAGTGCTTGATACTTAACCCAAAACTCCCATTATTACATAGGAGGGTGATTCTGACTAGTAG
>NZ_JANLWO010000172.1:0-10554 GCF_031364565.1 Chamaesiphon sp. OTE_20_metabat_361 | reverse complement strand
AGTGAAGGTTACAGTTGTCATGCCCTCTCTTTTGACTATCAACAGCGTCATCGCCGCGAACTCGAAGCTGCTCGGACGATCGCGACTGCTGCTAGCGTCGCCGACCATCAGGTAGTGAGCTTCGATCTGCGCTTGTGGGGCGGTTCGGCACTCACAGACGAGCGGATCGATTTACCCCAACACCGCGATCTGGCTGCAATGTCAGAATCTATTCCCGTTACCTATGTTCCCGCTCGCAATACGATTTTTTTGAGTTTTGCCCTCGCATACGCCGAAGCGATCGCGGCTAATCGGGTCTACATTGGGGTCAATGCACTCGACTATTCAGGCTATCCAGATTGTCGTCCCGACTACATCGAGGCGATGCGATCGGTCTTTCGGTTGGGTACCAAGCAAGGACGCGAAGGCGATCCGATCGAAATTGTCACGCCCCTCATCGACCTCAAAAAAACCGAAATTATCCAGCTTGGTGACAGCTTAAGCGTACCCTGGGCGCAAACTTGGTCTTGCTATTCCGGGGAACGAACTCCCTGTGGTACTTGTGACTCCTGTCGCCTGCGGTTAGCCGCTTTTGAGGAATTGGGAATGGTCGATCCGGGGATGGGGTGAAGGGGAAAGGGGGAAAGGGGGAAAGGTAAAAGGTAAGAGGTAAAAGGTAAAGGGTAAAGGGTATAGCTGCTACTCAGATCCTTAAAGCCTAAAACCCAGAGCCTAAAGCCCAGAGCCTAAAGCCCAGAGCCTAAAGCCTAATCCCTTTCACTCTGACTCGATCGATCCTGGGGCCGATCGTCGAAATGATGGTTAGATTCCAATTCCCATAATCTAAGGATTCCCCGGGCTGGGGAAAATGTTGCAGTTTCTTAAGCAAAAATCCGGCGAGGGTTTGGTAGTCGTCAGAGAGTGGGAGATCGATCTTGAGTTGTTGGTTGAGATCTTCGAGATTGATTTGAGCTTGCACCAAAAATGTGCCGTCGGCGAGTTTTTGAAATAATTGTGTCGGTCGATCGGAGGATACGTTCATCCCGATCATTTCGGCGATCGCGTCTTGGCGGGTAATCAAACCAGCAGTGTTCCCAAACTCATCTACCACGATCGTCATGTGGGTGTCAGATTGCTGCATCTGTTGGAGGGCAACACTTACCAGCGTGGATTCAGTGACGTATTCTACTGGTCGGATCCATTGGGCGATCGGGATTTGTCCGGCTGGTTTGCCTTGAGCTAGTAACGTGACAAAATCTTTAAATGAGACTACACCGACGATTTTATTGACGGATGTATCGGTAACTGGATAGCGGGAATGGCCAGTAGTGGCGACTTTGATCAGGACTGATTGACAACTGGCTGTTTGGGGGACTGTGACGATTTGGGTACTCGGTACCATTACATCGGTGGCGATCGTGTCGGCAAATGCTAGCACTTTTGTCAGGATTTCGCGCTGTTCGATCCCCAGTCCGCTAGATTCGCGCTCGGTGGCGACGATCGCTTGTAGTTCTTTGAACGTGACGCGATCGCGACTGTCATACCGCGCTCTAATCCCGACTAAGCGTAAGCAGAGCTTAGTCGATCGATCGAGTACCCAAATTAAGGGACTAAAAATCCGTGCAATAGCGAGACTCGGCGCACCCAAAAATCTGGCAATCTGTTCGGCATAAATCAAGGCAATCGACTTCGGAATCAGTTCGCCAAAGACAATCTGGAGATATGCTAACAGGACAAAAGTAAACGGAATTGCCAGCGCATGAGCTTGCGGAATACTTTCTAACTGCTGGGCAAAAACTTGGGCGACTGCCCGCTCGCCAATCCAGCCTAATGCCAAACTAGAGAGCGAAATACCGACTTGGGTAGTGGAGAGCAACCGATCGATCCCCCGTTGCAAATCCTGAACTTGCTTGGCACGATCGTCACCAGCGGCTACCAGTTGACTAATCCGCGATCGCCTCACGGACAAGATCGAAAACTCGGCAATCACAAAAAAAGCGTCGATCGCAATTAAACCCGCTACTAGGAGCAGCCGCCACCCAATGTCTGAACCACCTAGAAGTGGATGAGGATCGTTCATTGTCGGGATTTTAGGAATGAGTTGGGAGTTGGGAGATGGGAGTTGGGAGAGAAGAAGAGGGAAAGAGGGGATGATGGGATGATGGGAAAAGGGGGGACTAGGGGAATATGGGCTTAGGGGGACTAGGGACGGGGAGACTGGGAAGCAAGGAATTGTTCCATTACCCTTTACCCTTTACCCTTTAACCTTTACCCTTTACCCTCTACTTCCCAACTGGCACGCCTGAAGCTTCTAGTTGCAGCTTTTTATCTACATCAGTTAATTGTAGCGATACACTCTTCACTTTATCGAGAGCATTTTTGGGAATAGCGAGAATTACTCTAACTTCGCGACCGTTAGCAGCCAGACTACCAGGTAATCCTGTCGTAGCAGCATTGACGGTTTGGGATCGATCGGTCGTTACATTAATCGTTGCGCCTTGCCCAAAATTCACGGGTTGACTGCCACGATTGGATAGAGTCATTTCTAGTTTGACTTCATTGCCTTTGGCGGCGATCGATTTAATCGTCATTGTAATCCCTTGATCCTCCTTGACGATCGGCAGTTTAGCAATTGGCAAACCAGTCTTAGGATCGTTTTTTACCGCCTTCTCAAAATCAGCGGCGCTTTTTTTAGCATCTTTGGCTTTTTGAGCGTCTTTTTTAGGTTCTTCGATCCCCATCTGCTTTTTGACATTAGCGATCGCTTCTTGCTCGTTAACGAGTTCTAAGCCCTTGGTAGTGATATTTTGTTGGTTGCCGCCTTTATTATTGTTGGGACGAATATCGGGCTGAGTTACGCCTTTGAGCGCCTCATGCCCAGAAATAAAGCCCACCACACCACTCACGATTCCAGCGGCTAGCATGAAAAATAGTAAGATACTCGTCAGTAGTAAAGTGCGGTCGCCCTTGAGACTCTTTTTCATATTTATCCTTGCAAAAATCACTTGAGACAGCCACTATCGATCGATGCCCAACAAATTTTATCGACAGCGGTTAGTGTTCCTGATTAATATACTAGCGATCGTACCACTAGGTTACACCATTCGCTTTAGTCAGATCTTACCCGCATATTTTCACGATGCTGGTGGTAGCATTGCCTATCAGATCGTGTGGATATTATTGGTGTTATTTATCTATCCTCCTGCTAGTCTGCGGTGGACAGCAATCTGGGTCTGCGTAGGATCTTGTGCGATCGAATTTCTCCAACTATATCAACCGCCTTGGCTCCAAGCGATCCGCGCTACCTGGCCGGGGCGATTGCTACTGGGTTCGACATTTTTGTGGTCTGATTTTCCAGCCTATTTTGGCGGTAGTTATCTAGGATGGCTGTGGGCAAGGTGGCTCAGGGGATTAGGCTTTAGGTTTTAGGCTTTAGGTTTTAGATGTGAGTGGCTAGATGTAACGACGATCTTAACCCGTTACCCATTACCTCTTACCTTTTACCCATTACCTTTTACCCATCACCCCTCCCTAGATTGCTAATCCCTCATTTAGACTTGGCATTTTAGTCCCTAGAACCCTCAGAATTATGCTTCAATAGTAGAATCATCGAGGGTCTGCGATCTTCATAGGGCAGAAGTCGCCCATCAATTTTTATCCAGGTTATAGTCATATCATGAGCTTAGATACCCATATTGAAGTCAATTCTAGAACTGCTACCAACCGTGGCTGGCCGGGATTAATTGAAGCTTATCGCGAGTATCTGCCTGTGACTGAGACTACTCCCGTAGTTACTTTACATGAGGGTAACACACCGCTAATCCCCGTACCGACGATCGCCGCAGAAATCGGTCGGGGCGTCAAAGTTTATATTAAGTATGACGGTCTCAATCCCACTGGCAGCTTCAAAGACCGGGGGATGACGATGGCAATCACTAAAGCCAAAGAAGCGGGTGCCAAGGCGGTAATTTGTGCCAGTACGGGCAATACTTCGGCGGCGGCAGCAGCCTATGCAATCCGAGGCGGAATGCGCGCCTATGTCCTGATTCCCGATGGTTACGTCGCGCTCGGCAAGTTAGCCCAAGCATTACTGT
Source organism: Chamaesiphon sp. OTE_20_metabat_361 (assembly GCF_031364565.1). Classification (NCBI taxonomy): domain Bacteria; kingdom Bacillati; phylum Cyanobacteriota; class Cyanophyceae; order Gomontiellales; family Chamaesiphonaceae; genus Chamaesiphon; species Chamaesiphon sp. OTE_20_metabat_361. The sequence goes on along the minus strand of NZ_JANLWO010000172.1, from coordinate 6,481 downwards.
ATGGTGCAGAAGTTCTCGCAATTAAAGGTAACTTTGATGATGCGCTCGATATCGTGCAGCTTATGGCAGATCGTTATCCGATTACCCTGGTTAATTCCGTCAATCCTTATCGACTTGAAGGTCAAAAAACCGCCGCATTTGAACTAGTAGATGCCCTAGGTGAAGCTCCAGACTGGCTGTGCATCCCAGTTGGTAATGGTGGGAATATTACCGCCTACTGGATGGGTTTCAATCAATATCAGCAGCATGGCAAATGTCGCAATCTTCCCAAAATGATGGGATTCCAAGCCGCTGGTTCCGCACCATTAGTTAGTGGCATCCGCGTCAAAGATCCCGAAACCCTCGCCACCGCGATCCGCATCGGCAACCCCGTTAACTGGCAAAAAGCCGTCGCAGTCAAAAATGACAGTAATGGTGAATTTAACTCAGTTACCGATGCCGAAATCATCGCCGCCTATCGCTGGTTGGGTAGTAAAGAAGGGATCTTCTGCGAACCTGCTAGTGCCGCATCTGTCGCTGGGTTACTCAAAGTCAAAGATCGCGTACCCAATAATGCTACCGTTGTCTGCGTCTTGACCGGAAATGGTCTCAAAGACCCCGATACAGCGATCGCCAATAAAATCAATCCCTTCCAACAAGGTATCGCCGCCAATATGGAATCAGTTGCCGCAGCAATGGGATTCTAGCCAGAAATCGTAGATAGTAGCTGAAACCTAGATGGTGGGCAGTGCCCACCCTACTGAGACGACTGGATATGTGCCGACATCCCTGCCTCTGTGGATCTTCGCTCACCCATTCATTGCCTGGAGTGTGGGGGCAGTCGGAATGGCGATGTTTGTGTGGAGCGATCCGAAGAGATTGAAGCGGATGCGGGGCAACTAAATAGTAGCCAAAAATGTAGGGTGGGCACTGCCCACAGACAAGTTAGATCCGTAGCAAACAGAACTCAAACTGTCTTAATCTGACCGGAAATGGCCTCAAAGACCCCGATACCGCGATCGCAAACAAGAGCGATCCCTTTCAACAAGGCATCGCTGCCAACATGAAATCCGTCGCCACTGCACTAGGATTCTAGCCGGAAATATGGATGTTGGCTGAAGTATAAAATTAAGATGGTGGGGTGATAAGTTGACGATCGAATAGCAATCGGACACGAACCGCTGCCTATCAGTTTCTAAAGCCTGCCGACATGCGGGGGTGATTGGCTCGCGGCGAAGTGCGAAAGCAAATGCTGGGAAGTATGAAATTAGGTCTTCCTTAGTATGTCGATCGATCTAAGAAGGAGAGCCAAAGATATGAAAGATCGTCATCCTATTTAACTGTGTAAACATCCCGATCGCGACCCAAACTAAACCCGATCGAATGTCGTAAACTGCGATTGCCCCAAACTATAAACACCACAATCGCACTCGCCGCCATCCCCGTCCCGATCGTAAAAATCCCTGGGTAGCCCACATCTTTGGCCACCATCCCAAACACCGGAGCCGCGATCGCAATCCCCAGATCCAAACCAGTAATACAGATCGATAATACCTGCCCTCGCTGCTGCGGTAAAGAGCGATCGGACACCAGTGCCACAGTCATCGGCATTAACGTCCCGCTGCCTAAACCTTCCAAAATTGCGCCACAGACAAAACTCATCTGACTGTTTGCTGTCGCCAGACAAGCTATCCCCGCAGTGTAACAGCACAAACTCGCTGCAATAAAGATCCCGCGTCCGTACCGATCGGATCTCGTGCCAATTACCGATCGCGCACTAAAGCTCGAAATTGCTGCGATCGTGTAGAATAAACCAGGATTGAAATCGATATGAATAGTTTGGATATATAAAGGTAGAAATGTGTGGATCGCACCGAACGGAAAGCCAACTAATAATAAGACTAAAGCGGGAACGCCTAGAGCTGGATTTGTGAGAATTTTCCACGCCGAAATACTCGTCACTGGCTCAGTTTGTTCGGGAGCGACTTTAATGCGAGTATTATGCAATTGACTAGCTGCTAAAAATGAAATCGTGCCACAGACGATCGATACCCAGAAGATCGCCTGATACATTCCCATTACCTGTAAATAACCGCCGATCGCGGGGCCTAATGCGACACCTACGGGGTTGGTTAGGCTCATCAGACCGATGATTTCGCCGCGTTGCTTGGGGGGAGCCAAATCGACAACCAAGGCGCTGTAAGCTGTCGTAAAAGCAGCGATGCTAATCCCATGAAATGCTCTCACTACGACTAATAAAGGGAGTGAAGTAAATAGCAGATAGCCAATCGGCGCGATCGCGACTACCGCCGTACCGATGAGTAATACTAGCTTCCGCCCGCGTTTATCCACTAATTTACCGACTAGCGGACGAGTGGCGAGCAATCCGATCGCAAATGCCCCAATAATTATGCCAATTTGTTGTTGTTTAATCCCGATCGCATCGAGATAGGCAGGTAGTGTCGGTAATAAGATCGCGATACTTATCCAAAACAATAAACCCGCGATAAATAACACACGCAAATTTCGCCGCTGTCGCGGTTCGAGCTGATTCAAAGTATTCATTTAAGGAAATTAGGGGCTTGCTCGATGACGAGCTACTCACAGGAAGTTTTATCTTACCCGATGTTCGATAATATGAGTGGCACTAATCCATTCTCCTTTGTCGTTGTAATTACGCATCAATCGCTGGCGTTCGTCATCGGTAACTAACCACCCCGCCTCGACAAAAAAGGGCTGACGGTGACTGACTTGGAGGGGAATATTACTCGATATGCCATCGGGGAGCAGTAACACTTGACGCGGCGTAGCGCCTTCAAAGTGGAGGCAATTGCCATCGATGCGGGCGGTTGACGCGATCGTCCGTGCGCCAAATGATAATTTTTGCTCTAGAGAGCCGCTTGTCTGCTGGATCTCCAAACTCATGACAGTAGTATCGGGAGCCTTGCCGTCGGCATAAACCGTACAGGCTCTGCCTTCCCACTTGCCTACCAACTGCGCCACCGTTAGATCTGGGCGCAGTTTGGCATCCGTCCCGCTGCGAATTTCCCGAATCAGTGTCATGCTGCTAAAACAGCCTTGAGCATCAAATAATTGTACCAATCTCGATCGGCGATCGCGATCGATAAAGCCGTACTCCGCGCCAAATTCGGCGAATGGAGCCACTTGCAACGAACCTTTAGAAAAAGCCCCAGGATCGAAAAATACTGCTTGTCTGCCTAAAGAGCGATATTCTTGGACGCGATCGGATGTCGGCTGTTCGGTAATATTGTTGGCAAAGCGGCGCAATCGAAATTTAACCAAGCGGTTGTCTTCTAGCCCTTCGAGCGTCAAAATTGAGGGTGTCGAACCAAGCAGCTCGCCCGTGGTGGCAACTTGTGTAAATGTACCCACCCATTCGCCGACATTTTTGAGAAAATTTTCCCAATTACTTTCCATATCCACCCGCGATCGATTTTTGGTCGGTAGTGCGAACTCAGTCGCTCAATTTAGAGTAGCAGATTTGGCAGAATGTTATCGATTTATTGAAGTTAGATCGATCGGTTTCGAGCGTTAGTAAACTCACATCTCGCACCAGTACATGAAAACTGAAAAAAATAGACTTAAAATTTGCTTCTAAGTACTAAGACTATCCACTATCCACTATCCACTATTCACTAGAACACTAGTAACCTTTTTTGGTGCAAGAGGTGAGTAAATAATACATGCCTCTGTCCTTGGGTAGATGTGAAAAGTCAGCATCTGCCCCAAAATTTAGAGTGTAATCGCCGATCGATCCACGAACAAATTACGCTCCAAGCTGAGGAGGAAGCATTGACCGTTACCAATTCATCTCCACAAAGTTATCCATCTCTAGACAATACTGCACATAGGTACGAACCGATCGCTAAGTGTCCGCTCGATCGTCGCAATATTCGCGCCCAGATTGCTGAAACGATCGACTTTTGCGGTACTAATGCTGCGGCGATCGATTGCAATGGCGCGTTTCCCGTGCGTGAATTCGAGCTGATTGCCAGATCGGGATTGTTGAGTGCGCCACTGGCTAATAACTTGGGTGGATTGGGACTAGGTATCGACACCAGTTCGATCCCGCAATTGCTCACAATCTTAAAAGATATCGGGCGTGCTAATTTGGCAGTCGGGCGGATTTATGAAGGACATGTTAATGGGCTGCAATTAGTGCAGACATTTGGCACTCCCGCCCAAATCGCTACCTACGCTCGCGACGCCCATCAGCACAAAATTTTTGGGGTGTGGAATGCCGAAGCCGCAGATGGCGTCAAAATTTTCCCGCTCGGTGATGGCAAATATCGACTCGAAGGTGCTAAAACCTTTGCGACAGGCTGTGGCTATGTCGAAAGACCGTTTGTAAATGGCACATTGCCAGATGGGACGTGGCAAATGTGCATCGTCCCGATGGAGCGCGTCGCCACTAATATCGATCCAGGCTGGTGGCAACCTGCGGGGATGCGGGCGACGGCTAGTTTTAAAGTGGATTTTACCGATATTATCCTGGATGAAAGCGAGCTAATCGGGCAACCGGGCGACTACTATCGCCAGCCGTGGTTGACCGCTGGAGTGGTGCGATTTGCCGCCGTCCAGCTCGGGGGAGCCGAAGCTTTGTTTGATGGTACCCGCCAGTTTTTGCAGAGCTTGGGGCGGATTAGAGACCCCTATCAGGAACAGCGACTGGGCAAGATGGCGATCTCGATCGAGAGTGGGTACCTATGGTTACAGGGTGCAGCCGCACAACTCGATCGCTATGCGCCGATCTTTGCCGGGGAGCCGGATGTGCCGCATCCCCAGGCGGCGGCGCTAGTAGCCTATGCCAGCATGGTGCGCACAGCGATCGAGCAAATCTGTATGGAGGCAATTCAACTTGCCGAGCGCTCGGTGGGAACGCGCGGATTGCTGCCCCCAGAGCCACTCGAACGCATCATTCGCGATCTGACACTGTATCTACGTCAGCCTGCTTTTGACGTTGCGCTCGCCACCGTCGGACAATACGCCCTCCAAAACGCCGTTAATGGTTCACTCTGGCATCATGAAGCAGCCCCGCGCCGGATCTAGCCCAGTCTCAGAAGACGACGATGACTCCCCTCCGCTAGTACTGGCTACTAATGGTAGCCGGGGTATTAGCTTGGTGAGATCGCCGCAGACTCATGGAGATTTAGGGTTGTCTGTGTCAGGTAAGACTGAGGAGTGGCAGCAGGGCGGTTTATTAGCCGCTCCTGAAACCTTGCCCCTGTGGGATCTCGGGGCGATCGATCGTCAGCGAGTAGTTATCGTAGCACCGCACCCCGATGATGAGACGCTGGGATGTGGGGGTGCGATAGCCCTGCTTGCCAGCAAAGGTTATCGCGTCAAAGTCCTAGTTGTCAGCGATGGCACGGGTTCTCATCCCAACTCTCAAAAGTATCCAGCGCATATCCTCCAGGCGGTTCGATCGCAAGAGACGATTTCTGCCCTCAAGCTCTTGGGCGTTAGTCCACCAGATATCACTTTTTTACAGCTCAAAGATGGTGCCGTACCGACAGTGACTTCGCCCAGTTTTCTTGATGCTAAAACATTGTGCCGCAACTATCTGCAAGCAACCTTACCAGATACAATTTTTCTGCCGTGGCGACACGATCCACATGCCGATCATCGGGCGAGTTGGCAACTGATTCAAGCAGCAATTTTAAGCTTGGGAATTGCTCCCCAGATTATCGAATATCCAATTTGGGATTGGGATCGCCATCAACAGCGACAGGTAGCCGATTTGAGTCGCATTGTGGGCTGGAGGCTAGATATCAGCTCGGTACTCGCTCAAAAAACTCAAGCGATCGGGTTGTATCGATCGCAGTTGGGTCAACTCATTGATGATGACCCTGACGGCTTTTGTTTGAGTTCGGAAATGTTAGCTAACTTTACCCGACCGTGGGAAGTTTATTTTGAGGAAATTATATGAATTTATCCGATTCCAAATCTTTAAAAGCCGACTTTTTTGAGGCACTTTATCAACAAAATCCCGACCCGTGGGAATTTGCAACCAGTGAATATGAAGCGCAAAAATATGCCACTACGCTCGACGCTTTACCCCACAGCTTATATCAATCGGGATTTGAAATTGGCGGCTCGATCGGCGTATTGACCGAACAATTGGCACAAAGATGTCATTCATTACTCTCGATTGATGTCTCTGAGATTCCGCAACGCCAAGCGATCGAGCGCTGTCAGCACCTCAATAATATTAGATTTGAACTAATGTCAGTTCCTGACAAGTTTCCTGAAGAATATTTCGATCTGATCGTCCTATCTGAGGTGGGTTATTACTGGTCTTTGCCAGATTTGATGAAGGCACAAGGGCTGATCTTAGAACGGATGCGATCGCAAGGTCATTTGATTTTAGTACATTGGACGGTAGATGCGCGAGTTCTACCAATCACTGGCGATGCCGTTCATGATGCTTTTGTAGAACTCGTGCCCGATCGACTAAAACACCTCAAAAGTTTGACCGCAC
>NZ_JANLWO010000214.1:0-2509 GCF_031364565.1 Chamaesiphon sp. OTE_20_metabat_361 | reverse complement strand
GCGTCGTCGAAGTCAAAATCGCGATCGATCCCACTGACAGCACCGCTGTCAAGGGGCTGACGAATTCTAAAGTATCAGTTCAAATTAATACTCAATAGGGGATAGGGAATAGGGGATAGGGGATAGTGAATAGTGAATAGTGGATAGTGAGTAAGTACTCCCAGTCCCTCCGTCCCCCATGCCCCCCGTCTCCCCCGTCCCCCCGTCCCTCCGTCCCCCATGCCCCACAAATGTTCAAGAAAATCCCCCTCGCTTGGTTGCAACTGAGCCACGAAAAAATTCGATTGCTAGTCGCGATCGCGGGAATTAGTTTCGCTGATATCCTGATGTTTATGCAGTTAGGATTTCGCGACGCGCTGTTTGATAGTGCCGTTAAATTTCATACCAACGTCAACGGCGATGTTTTTCTCGTCAGTCCTCAATCGACGGCGTTGATTGCGATGAAATCCTTTCCCCGCAGACGACTTTATCAATCCCTCGCTTTTAAAGATGTCGAATCAGTTACCCCCATTTATCTGGGCTTTGGCATCTGGAAAAACCCGGTCGAAAAAAATACTCGCCAGATCATGATTATTGGCTTCAATCCAGCCGATAAACAACTTTTTCAACTACCCGGCGTGAGTGAAAATCTGGCGAAAATGCAATTGCCAGATACCTATTTATTCGACGAAAAATCTCGCGAACAATTTGGCCCCATTCCGAAAATATTTAATGCTGGCGAAAAAGTCCAAACCGAAATAGATGGCCGGAGAGTTGATGTGGGTGGTTTATTTACACTCGGTGCATCTTTTGGTGCCGATGGTAACTTAATGACTAGCGATACCAACTTCGCCCGGATGTTCAAAAGTCGCGAACGTGGGTTGATTGATGTAGGTGTAATCAAACTCAAACCGGGTGCAGATGTACCTGCCGCAGTTGCCGCGATCGATGCCTACCTGCCCAACGATGTCAAGGTAATGTCCAAAGAACAATTTATTGACTTTGAGAAAAGTTATTGGCAAAGTGGTACTTCAATCGGGTTTATTTTTACACTTGGTACCGTGATGGGATTCATCGTCGGAATTGTAATTGTTTATCAGATTTTGTATACCGATGTTGCCGATCATTTATCTGAATATGCCACTCTCAAAGCGATGGGTTATACGGATTTTTATCTACTCACTGTCGTTTTTCAAGAAGCAATTATTCTGTCGATCGTCGGCTTTTTCCCCGGAATGTTAGCCGCTGTCGGACTTTATACAGTGACGCGCAATGCCACTAGTTTACCGTTATTAATGACTGTCGCTCGTGCTACAACCGTCCTGATTCTGACGATGATTATGTGTACTATTTCAGGCGCGATCGCGGTTCGCAAACTGCGGGCAGCAGATCCAGCGGATATGTTCTAATGCCATTATAATATCTACTACTGCATCCTCATTCGCCCCGATCGATCTTCAATAACTAATGATTCAGCTCCATACCCAACCATTACAAGCGCAACAATGGCTGGAACGGTATCGGGGGCAATTGCCAGTATTTGCCTGCGTATTGGGATTTACAGCGACATGTTTGATTCCGGGGATTTCGGCAGCGGGGAAGACACCTGAAGATCGCCAGTATACCGCGATCGCCGATGCTGAATTTTTGGTTAATGGCGTGCGCACTCAGCCTAAATATCCTTTGCCGCCCTTGATTGCTGGGGCATCGCCAGTGTATATCTCTAGAGCGATCGCTGCCGCCTCAGATATTCCTGTCTATCTCTTCGATGCTGGTTTACCCACACCGCCGAGTGTTGCCCATATCGATCTGGGCGGGTTGCCAGCAGCTTGTCTGACTACAGGCACAGCATTACCACTAGCGACTGTCCGCAAGCTCTATCAACAAGGGCTGCTCTGGGGTGAAAAATTAGCGGCGATCGCGGGTGCCGCTAGCTATCTGATTATAGGTGAGTGCGTCGTCGGGGGCACGACGACGGCATTAAGTCTCCTGGAAGGTTTGGGTATCGATGCGATCGGTAAAGTTAATAGCTCCCACCCCGTTTGTAATCATCAGCAAAAAGCAGAAATTGTCGCTCGCGGATTGGCGGGTTTAAAGTTGCCGCTTTCGCCTTGGGAACTAGTCGCAGCCATCGGCGATCCGATGCAAATTGCCGTTGCTGGTATGGCGATCGCGGCGAGTCGCAGTTGTGGCGTTTTACTCGCTGGAGGCACGCAAATGTTGGCTGTAGCCGCTCTAATTCAAGCGATCGGGATCGACCTCGATTTGGAGATTAACACAAGCGGGATCGTCGTCGGGACGACTGATTGGGTGGCGAACGATCGCTCTGGCGATACTGTCGCATTAGCGCGATTGATTCCCCAGATCCCACTGCTCTCCACTAAACTCAGTTTTGCCAACTCCCACTATCCCCAACTCCAGGTTTACCAGCAGGGATTTGTCAAAGAAGGAGTCGGTGCTGGCGGACTGGCGATCGCCGCTAGTCTTCATCGAGATTGGGGACAGGTACAAATGCTAGACTCGATCGAGC
>NZ_JANLWO010000148.1:0-5529 GCF_031364565.1 Chamaesiphon sp. OTE_20_metabat_361 | reverse complement strand
CCCCGTTATAAGGGGGGTTGGGGGGGTAGAGATCTCCGCAGCAACTCTAACAACCTCTACGGAAACACTAGCTTCTAGCGATTTTATTTTTAAAAACCAATTCGTAGAAGTAGCCATCAACCCCGAAACCGGAGATATTGCCAGCATTTACGATCGACTCAACTACCGCCACATCCTCACATCTACAGGCGCGAATCACCTCCAAGCTTTCCAAGACGGCGAACAATATTGGGATGCTTGGAATATCGATCCTAAATATGCCGAAAAACAATTACCACCCAGCCAGCTAAAATCGATCCGCTGGCTCGAAAACGGTGCCATTCGCCAGCGCGTCCGCGTCGTGCGAGAACTAGCGGGATGTGAATTTACGCAAGACTATATCTTAGATGCTCATAGCCCGATCGTTCAAATTAAAACCAGCGTCGATTGGCAAACAGAACATGTCTTAATCAAAGCCAACTTCCCCCTCAATCTTACCGCCGATCGATCCACCGCCGAAACTGCCTGCGGTGCGATCGATCGTACTACCAAACCCGAAACCGCCGCCGAGCGAGCTAAATGGGAATTACCCATGCACCGCTGGGTAGATCTTACCGATAATAGTGGCGAGTATGGAGTGAGTATCTTGAATGATAGTAAATATGGTTTCGATGCTGGAGTAGATTATTTGAGACTCACATTACTCCGCAGTCCTAAATGGCCAGATCCGAGTGCCGATCGCGGCTACCATGAGTTTACCTATGCAATTTATCCCCACAGCGGTACTTGGCAAGCCGCTCAGACAGTGCGAAAGGGATTGGAACTTAATTCACCGTTTCAGGTAGTGCAACTAGTTCCCCAGCCTAAAGTAGATATCAGTAAAGACTTAGAACCTGTTAGTAGTCTCATCGATTTACAGGCTGAAAACCTAGTTTTGATGGCATTCAAACCTTCAGAAACTTTAGATCGATCGTGGGTATTACGGTGTTATGAGTGTCATGGAGTTGAGGGAGAAATTGAGTTGACTGGCGATCTGGATCTAGGGATCGATCGAGAGTTGAATATCCTCGAAGAACCAATTTTAGATCCGTTGGCGCAGCCTCTCGGAACAAGAATCGTCAAACCTTGGCAAATTAAGAGCTTTGGGGTTTCGGCTTAATTTTAAGTTTGCACTGCAAATTTGTCTGGATGAATGCCATGATTTACCCATATAATTGCGGCTTCTGCACTCGTCATCTCTGGCGGTACTCGGAGAATATGAATGTGCTGTGTTGATGGGCAAGTCATCTTGAGCAGAATCATCGGTTCGACAATCTCCTGCAATGTTTCTCCATCTTCATCCCACTGATTAAATCGATCTACTCCATCAATTTTTAACAAGGTATATTCTCGCCAAGTATTAACTATAATTGCACCTAGTTCATCACAGATTTTTTTATAACCTATTTGTGCGATTAATGCACGTCTAACTTCAGCATTATTTTCAATTAATAACCATTCAGATTTCCACTCGCTCAATTTAGTCCAATATCGACGGGAGAGATCCACATCAAACAAACGGACAGTTTTAAGATTACGCGCAGTTTTGAGAATTGACAAATCTATTAATGGATTTCCAGTAAAATCTATCCGATTCAAATTAGAGAGATTTTTGATACTTTCTGGCAGGCTGATTAGCTGATTTTCTCTCGGCTCTATGTTTGTTAAATTAACAAGATTGCCGATACTCTCTGGCAGGCTGGCTAGCTCATTTTGTCCTAGGTTTAGGTAAGTTAAACTAACGAGATTATCGATGTTTTTCGGCAGGCTATTTAGATAATTTTCTTCCAGGTTCAGATGAGTTAAATCACCAAGATTACCGATACTTTCTGGCAGGCTGCTTAACTGATTTTCACACAGATATATGTGGACTAAATTAACGAGATTGCCGATACTCTCTGGCAGACTGGCTAGCTTATTCCTTTCCAGATGTAGGTAAATTAAATTAACGAGATTTACAATACTTTCTGGCAGGCTGGTTAGCTGATTTTCTTCCAGATGTAGGTGAGTTAAATTAACAAGATTGCCGATACTTTCCGGCAGGCTAGTTAGCTGATTTCCCGACAGACATAGGTGAGTTAAATTAAAGAGGTTTCCAATACTCTCCGGCAGGCTAGTTAACTGATTTCCCGACAGATATAGGTGAGTTAAATTAACGAGGTTCCCAATACTTTCCGGCAAGGATGTTATTCGACAATATCGTAAATATAATGGTGCCCGTCGATCGAATTTAGCCCGTTCGATTATTTCGTCTAACCTTGCTTGTTTCATTGGTAAAAAGCACCATTGCAAGTTGATATTCTAATCAGCTACATATCGCCACCCTTCAGGAGCATATTCGCGTTGAATCCGGATTTCCCAATTGCCTTGGGGAATAGTTACGGCGGCATGTTCCTCGTGGGTGAGGATCGCAGTCGGGGATAAAACTTTGAGATATAGTATGCCATCTCGATCGAATAATTCGGCTTCACCGTTGCTAATTCGGTGGCGGTGTCCGGTGACTTCACCTTCAGCGAGAGTGAGGTGGGGAAGTTTGGTACCTGTGGCGGATGTGTTGCTAGGAATGATGAGGACGTCGCCTTGTCTGATTAATGGATTCATAGATTTTAAACCTTGTTACTTATCAAATTATGTACTGTATTTAAGCTACCCAATCTTAATTACTACACAGCAGTTACCTTAATTCGCGTCCAATGTCCGAGGGTAATTTCATCGCCAGACGCGATCGAAATATCTGCCATGACTGCAATTTCTTTACCATTTACCAGCGTGCCATTTGACGAACCGATATCCCTAATGATGAGAGTCCCATTGGGATGGAGAGTGAGAATGGCATGACGGGAAGAGACAGCATCATCCAGATCTAGGGGAATCTCAGGGTGAATAGCACGAGCGACACTGGTACGTCCGATCAGATTGGTAGGCTGGGATAACTCAATGACAATCGGGGCTTGAGTGGGGGCTGTGGGGCTGGTGGGGGTGGCTAAACTCGGATCGATCGAGATGACTACTTGCCAGCGACTGATAGCGTTAGGAGCCGGATTTGAGGGATTAGCGGGTGGGTTTGGTGGTTGGGTAGGAGCGGTGGCTGTAGTATTGATGCTCGATTCTCGTTCCGAGAGGCTACGCCAACGAATCGGTGGTGGAAAATTGAATAATGGATCGCCACCTTTGGCACCTGTGAGGAAGTTAAAACCGCAAATCTCACAAAAGTTACCACTATCAGCCTGGTGGGGAGTACTACAATCGGGGCAATGTTGGACGGCTACCGATTGGCTGACAGTCGCGGTGGTTTTATTGGTGGGATTCGAGACGAGTTCGGCAATCCCCAATCCAGTAATTTTTGCCCCACATTCCGAGCAAAAATCTGCTTCTGTTGAGTTGTGACCTTTGGGACAAGTGTACATTTAGGGAATAGGGAATAGGGGATAGGGAATAGGGTAGAGGGGATAGGGTAGAGGTGGGTGAGAAATATAAAGGAGAGTAACTTGGAACGCAGTTCCAAAACCTATTCCCTATTCCCTATTCCCTATTCCCTATCCCCTACTTCTGGATTCTAGCCGTTTTGGTCGATCGAGTCTCTAACATCATTTCGTCTTCTTTAGCCACCGTGCGTTTGATTCTGACAGTCCCGGCAGCGGCGTCTTCGACATCGACGACGGAACGGAGGAGTTTGGCGGTGGCTTCGTTACCGGAGTCGTGGGCGAGTTTGACGGCTTTACCTAGTTTGACTGTCGCTACTTCGATGTTACCTTGCGCTCTGGCTTCCAAGCCTTCTTGGATGGATTGGGCGAGTTCTGCTTGTCCGGTATAGTGAGCGACGCGACGATCGATCTTGGCGGTTTTGGCTTCGTCTTCTGTCCAGGTAGCGAGGATTTTGGCTTCGGTTATTTTGGTTTCGACTCCGTTAGTTTGGGTTATCAGACTCGCTCTACCCGCCAACATTTCATCGCCAACATTCCCCGCATTTATCTGGATGCAGAAGTGATAATCGCGAGATTCATTATTCCCCCATGCACCTGTCGGATATTCGACAATCCGCTCGCTGACGACTTTAGCGCGACTGGTGACATCGACGATTTCGGGACTGACTTGCTTGCAAAATAACACTTTCGCACCCATCGGCGTCCACAATCTCAGGCTGACATCGCTGACAGTTTTGCCCATCGCTTCAGCCAGAATTGCTTGGAAATCATCGGCAATCCGATCGGGTGATGAGATAATATCTGTCGTACCTAATAATTTAGCCGCAATTTTCTGGAGTTCGGCGACGCGCCAATCTGTCCCCACACCGCGACAATCGCACTGAAAGCTACCTTCAGATGCCTCCAAAACCCGCACTAAATCTTCCTCATCATTCGGATCGTTTTGTCCGTCGGTGAGTAATAGAGCTTGACAAATTGCTTGGGGCATTTTGGCAAATTCTCCCAAAGCTGTATGCAGCCAGGTAGACATTAATGTCCCGCCACCTGCGGAAATTTCTTTAACTTGAGCAATGGCACGCAGTTTATTCTCCGGGATGGCGTTAACCAGTGGAATGAGTAATTTGGCACGACTCGATCCGGTGACGACGAAAAATGCGGCATCGGTGGGGATAAGATCGATGATTTTAACGATCGCATCTTTGGTGGCAATCATTTTGGCACCACCCATCGATCCAGATGTATCGCAAATAATCCCGAATAAGCGCGGACTGTGTGCTGCAACTGCCACCCCATCCGCACTAGTGGTAATTGTCATGATGGCATTTACTTCTCTAGCACCTTGGGGGAGGTAGGGATTTTGGAAGACTTCAGCAGTGAACATAGGGTAGAGGATCTATCCATTACACACCAATTATATCAGGTGAATACCGGATCGCTAAAACCCTTGTATGACGATCGTTCACCAGGCTACGCCAAAATTTCATAGTTTGCCGATCGAAATCTTGAGACTCTAACTAAGTGCGGCGATCGCCTCAAAATCCGATAAAATATAGAGTCCCCGCTCCCTACTGAGACTCTAAGACTTTGACTCCAGCCGAACTGAAAAAATTAGAAGCGAATCTGTGGCAGAGTGCCGACACGCTGCGGGCAAACTCCGATTTAAAATCGAGTGAGTATGCCACGCCTGTATTGGGGCTGATCTTCCTCAAGTTTGCTGACAATAAATATCGTCAGTATGAGGTGGAGATTCAGGCGGAGTATGACAAGCTATTAGGGGGACGACGGGAAAAGTCGATCGCGGAGATAGCTCTAGAGAAGTGTGGGTTCTATCTGCCGGATGATGCGCGGTATGACTATTTGTTGACTCTGCCAGAGGAAGAAAACATCGCTCAGGCATTGAAGGCGGCGATGGGATCGATCGAGAAATATAAGCCAGAACTCCAGGGGATATTGCCCCAAGATGAGTATTTCCGGTTGGTGAGCGATAAGGATAAAAGCATTCCCAAGCGGTTACTGAAGAATTTCTCAGATATTCCCGCCGATGCGACGGGGGATATGTTCGGGCAGATTTATCAATACTTTTTGG
>NZ_JANLWO010000123.1:0-2233 GCF_031364565.1 Chamaesiphon sp. OTE_20_metabat_361 | reverse complement strand
ATTCTTCTAGAGAGAGTGGCTCGGGATGCCACTGAATCCGCCCGCTTTCGAGCTGAGAGAGCGTCAAAAAATCTTGGACGAGTTTTCGCATCCGCTCGGCATCGCCCAGCGCCGTATTGAGCATGACTTGCCGCAGTTCGGGGGACATATCTGGCTCGGTTGCCAGACTCTCTAGACAGACTTGGATCGTCGAAAGTGGCGTCCTGAGTTCGTGTCCGGTAATCGCGACAAGATTGGCACGGGTACGATCGAGTGCTTCGAGCTGTTGGTTGAGATATTCGAGGTTGGTATAGGATTCGGCTTGAATCAGCGTGCTGCCGATTTGAGTCGCGATCGCGTCTACCAATGTGATGGTATCATCCGACCACGGCAAGGGATCGGGCGTGAATTGATGTAATTCGATCGCTCCTAAGAGCCTGTCTTGATGCAGCACTGGCACGATTAACCAGTCGGTAATCCCCAGTTTGGCGAGCGTACGTTGCCAAGCTTTGCTCGGGTTGATTTCGGCGAGGGATGTGGACTCATGCTTCTCAACCACCGCTTTAAAAATTGGATTATCGGCTAGTTGCCAAGCTTTACCGAGTAGAGAGGATATTGCCGCATTCGCTAGATATTCGTGGGCAATTTTGGTCGTGCGTTCGTCTTTGCGATACTGATAGATAATGCACCGACTGACGCCAGTGGCTTTGCCAATTTCCTGTCCGGCAACATGGAGAATATCGGCAGAGTTGAGCGAGCGCCGAATTGCGCCAGTAATCGAATTTACCAGCCGCTCCCGTTCTTCTTTTTCTTCGATCGAGCGGTAAGCTTTGAGTAATTTGTATTGACGAGCTTGTAAATATGTCACCAGCCGCTGCACAAAGGCATCAGCACTGGCGGAATGATCGTGAGGAATGGTAGGGACTGCGACTAGGTATTCTTGCTTTGCCTGGGCGATTTTAGCTGCCAACTCGGGGCGGTAGTTTTGAATCCGATCGAGCAAAATATGCGCCGCTGTAATTGTCACTTGGCGATCGAACGTCCAGATCCCCTCAAACCGCCGCGAGGCATCGATTTCTGGCAAAACGGGAATATCCGACGGCGGGACGACTTTTTCGCGACAGATCAGACAGGCTGAAGACTGGGCACCAATAGCGATCAAATGCCATTCACTAGCTAGCCCATCCTCACTCTCAAATGGCACCAATTCATATTCGGAAATACGATCGCTAAACTCGGTATCTGGTGCAGCTAAAACATATACTTGGTCGCTAATTTCTCCCAGCCGCCGATAGCGATGTGCTTCTTGCCGATAAAACTTTTCTTGCTGAAAACTCGCAATCAGCAATGGTCGATCCGTCCCGGCAAGTACCCGATCTTCCATCGCATGAGAGAGCGCCGTCAGGGAAGATTTAAAGTACAAATGCGATCTGAGTTGGGGCATTTGCCGCAGTAACTCGCTTAAAACCGATCGGCGATCGATCGCCATAATCTTTCTCCTAGTAGCTGCGGCAGGGTGGCGCGACGATCTTCACTGTCAAACACCTCGATCGAAGTCGAGACAATTGGATCTTGAGGTTATCGATTTCTATATTACAGAAAAACCGCACCTAATAGTTACTGGATCGGCATTTCGAGTTAATAGCTTTACTATTATTTACCATCTTCTCGGACGATCGGCGTTTGGATCTAAGAGTTATCGACCGATAAAGCGATTTACTGGCGTGAGATTGGCATTGCGATCGGTATCGATGAAGTGGGAAATCCCCCGCAGAGAGGGGTTATTGTCATTGCGGCGATTGGTGACGATCGTACGACTCGTCCCAGTTGAGAGCGTCCGTTTGGCTTTAGGTTGGCTCCCTGGCTTGAGTCGGACATTTGCCAGCACCGCATCGACTGGTGGTGGCGAAATCCGATCGTTAGGGGCGTTGGTTGGCGGTTGAGTGCCGAGCGCAGCGGTTTGTAACAGCGGTTTAGCCGCTACCGAGGTCTGAAATCCACTGCCATCTTTACCAAATGGTTGAGTAAATATAACCGTGAATGCTAACGTAAAAAGCCACAGTCGAGCGTGTCGTTTGGACATAAGAAAAAGATCGATACTACTTACTGGTAACTTACCCACTCAGCTTTACGGAAGCATCAAAATTTCAAACTTTTACAAGATAGTAACGCCATAGCCGTCGTTGGCGTAGCCTCTGGAGCAAGAGAATCGCCAAAAAAATTCCCACCTCCGCCGCTAAGAATGCTAGGATCG